>DATNQN010000066.1 GCA_036703985.1 Leptolyngbyaceae cyanobacterium | reverse complement strand
CGCCAGAAGAGTGAATTAACTTTAATAATTGAGTGCCATCAGTAGCAACTTCTCGACTAGCAATAATTAAGCGATTGCCTAAAATTAAAGGTAAATAAAGCTCTAATGCAGCAATATCAAAAGATAAAGTAGTAACTGATAAAAATGTATCGCCGCCAGAGAGTCCTAATTTTTGTTGAAAAGCGATTAAACAATTAGTTAAAGCACCATGAAAAATTAAAACACCTTTTGGTTTACCCGTAGAACCGGAAGTATAAATAGTATAAACCAAGTTGTCTAGTGTAACTAAATTAGTAGGATTGGCGGTACTGTGTGTTGTCCAAACATTTGAATCAAGATAAACTTTTTTAGCGTTAATTTCCGGTAATTTATCGGCAAACTTTTCTTGAGTTAGTAATAACGACACTCCCGTATCTTTCACCATGAAAGCTAAACGGTTTGGCGGATATTCTGGATCGAGCGGCACATAAACACCACCTGCTTTTAGGATGGCTAATAAGCCAATTATTATAGATAGCGATCGCTCTACACAAATGCCGATAAATTGTTCTGCACTAACGCCTAACTCCCGCAAGTAATGCGCTAATTGATTCGCTCGTTGATTCAACTCCCGATAAGTTAATATTTTTCCTTCAAAAACAACTGCTACTGCATCGGGTGTGCGTTCTACTTGCATCTCAAATAGTTCGTGAATACAAGCTTGGGGATAATCGGATTCGGTGCGATTCCACTCCCTAAACTGCTGCTTTTCGGATTTTGTTAGCAAGGGTAAATTCGCGATCGACTGTTCTGGATCGGTAACGATACCTTCTAATAATGTTTGGAAATGCCCTAACATTCGAGCGATCGTTTCCGATTTAAAAAGATCGGTATTATACTCTACAACGCCAATTAAGCCTTGCTTGCTATCCTCCAAATATAGAGTGAGATCGAATTTAGAAATACCGCTATCTACCATTAAAGGTTCCATCACTAAACCGGGCAATTCTAGTGATAATAGCGGTGCTTCCAAAAATACAAACAGCACTTGAAATAAAGGCGAGTGGCTGAGATCGCGGTTAGGCTGTAATTCTTTTACTAACTGTTCAAATGGCAATGCTTGATGGGTATAAGCTGCTAAAGTGACATCCCGAACTCGTGTTAATAATTGACGAAAACTAGGGTTGCCTGATAAGTCAGTTCGCAACACTAAAGTATTGAGCATACAGCCAATTAAACGCTCGGCTTCGATCTTAGTACGATCGCTAATTGGCGTTCCTACTAATAAATCTAATTGACCTGTATAACGGTAAAGCAATATTTTGAATGCAGTTAACAACATCACGAACAAAGTAACGCCTTCCCGCTGACTCAAAGATTTCAATACCTGAGTCAAATTTTCCGATAATATCAGGCTAGTTCTTGCCCCTCGGAAACTTTGTACAGCGGGACGAGGATAGTCTGTGGGTAACTCTAATACGGGTAAAGTTCCGGCTAATTGCTGTTTCCAATAACTTAAATGATTGGCATATTCTTGTCGTGCTATTTTCTCCCTTTGCCAAATCGCAAAATCTGCATATTGAATAGGCAGTTTTGGTAGATTTAAAAGTTTATTTTCACTAAAAGCTTGATAAAAATTAGCTAATTCTTGAAAGAAAATTTTCATCGACCACCCATCACAAAGAACGTGGTGCATCGTGACGAGAAATAAATGTTCGTTAGGTTTAATTTTTAATAAAATGGCTCGTAATAGCGCCCCTTGCGTTAGATCGAAAGGACGGCTAGAAATTTTTTGAATAATTTGTTTAACTTTTACTTCTCGATCGCTTTCTGAAACTTCCTGAAGGTCGATAATTGGCAACTTTAAAGTGAGGTCAGAAGCAATAATTTGTACGGGTTGTCCATCTAAAAGCTGAAAATTAGTGCGAAGAATTTCATGGCGTTTAATAACTTCATTTAAGCTTTTTTCTAAAGCTTCGCCGTTCAGTTTACCCGTGAAGCGAAACAAGTTGGATTCATTATATAAATGAATTTCCGATTCCAACTGGTGCATCAGCCAAAATCTTTCTTGCGCCAAAGATAAAGGCGGTGCATCAGAACTTTGGCGTTTGGGAATGGCTGAAATTTGAGTAGAAACGCTTTTAGTTCCCAAACCTTTTTGTTTTAGTCTCTGTTCAAATAATGCCCGTTGTGCGGGTGAAAGTGCCGCAATTCGTTGTTCGATATCGTTCATTTTATCGCACCCCCTCTTTGCTTTCTCGATCGAGTTCGATTTGGATTTGTTCGGGAGATAAATTTTCTATCTCTTTTAATAGTTGTGCCATTTCATCTAATTTTGAATTAGCTTGTTTTTCGGCGATCGCTTCCGCCAATTGAGCAACAGTGGGAGTATCAAATAAAAGATTTCTTAAAGGCAATTCCACTTGAAATAACTCGCGGATTCTCGACACAGTTTGCACTGCTAATAGAGAATGTCCTCCCAGTTCAAAAAAGTTATCGTGAATGCCAATAGGTTCAATACCGATTAGTTCTTCCCATATCCTAATAATGGTTGCTTCAATTTCATTATTTGGGGGAACGTAGGAAGTTAATAAGTGACTTCTATTACCAGAATTAGCAGCAACTTTCTCTGCTGTTTGATGCCGATTTCGTTGCTTAATTCTAGCAGATAAATCGGCGGTAGAAATAACGATTTGCGATACTTGAGGAATTGATAAAAGGTGTTGAAAAGCGGCTATTCCTTCTTGGGGAAGTAACGCTAATTCAGCAGTTTTCCCCGTAGAAGTTAGCTGTCTTTCTTCCCAAAATTGCCAGCCTTCCCAATTTACACTTATCCAATTTATGGAGTTAACTTTATCATGTTTGCGGGCAAAAGCATCCATAAAAATATTAGCGGCGCTATAGGCAACAAATCCACCAATTAAAGAGGCTATAGAGGATTGTAAAATGCAAAAATCAACAGACTTATCTCGCAAAAGCTTTTCTAAAACAAGTAAACCGGAAGCTTTCGGTTTAAAATGCCATTCGCATTCTATAATAGTGGTTTTTTGAATTGAGGAAAATGAAGCATCGGCATTTGTTTCAGCAGCATAAATAACGCCGTTAATTTGACCGAATTTTTCGCAGGCTTGCGCGATCGCATTTCTCATTTCAGCTTCATTCGCCACATCAGCCCGAATTAACAAAACCTCCGAACTGAGTTCCTTAATTCTCTGAAGTTTCTTCTGTCCCCACTCATCTCTTTCAGGTACATCAGGGTGTTCTATTAAAATGAGTTTGGCGTGTACCGTTTCGGCGAGATATTCTGCCAAGATTAAGCCGACATCATTTAATCCTCCAGTAATCAGATAAACGCCTTCTTTTCTCAATCTTGCAGTCCCATCTTTGGCGGATAAATCTGATGATATTGGCTCAAATGTTTGCATCCAGCGATGTTTACCACGATATGCGATCGCACTTTCCGATGGAGTCAGAATTAATTCGGCAAAAATCGACTCAATTTGCTGTTCTGCAAACGTTCCATCTGAAGGAGTTACTACATCAATATTGCGACATTTGATATTTGTATATTCTTGGGGAATCACTTGACAAGCTGCCAATACAGTTGCTTTTTCAGGACATATCGATTCTTCACCTGTTACATCATAAACGTTGTTAGTGATAACAGTGATTTGTAAAGAATTTTGGTATTTTCCGAGTGCTTGGGTTAAGAATAGGAGGCTGTAAAGACCTAAATATTGACATTTTTCAAAATTATTTTCGGCTGAATCACTCTCGATTAAACTCCATAGATGCAGAATGCGATCGGGTATTTTTCCTTTTCCTTCCAATTCAGCAATTAAGCTGTTATAATCATCCCGATTTTCAGGATTAATCGTGTAAGTATAATCATTAATTTGAGCAAACTTTTCTCCCACCGCCACAGTAACTACATCATTGCCTTCCAGTACCAAACGTTCGGCAATTTCTGTACCCAAATTAGAAGCATCAACAAACATCAACCAGTTTTGTCTTTGCCTGTCTCTATTACCAATTTCTAGCGGCAAAGTGCGTTTCCATATCGGCAAGTAAAACCAATCAGAAACTTGAGATTTTTTCTGCAGTTTTTCAGTAAAAGAACTAATACTTTTATCTTTAATTTGCGGTTCGATCCAGTAACGCTGACGTTCAAAAGGATAAGTTGGTAAAGGTAAGCGATAACGCCGTTCGCCAGCATAAAATTCTGACCAATCGATCGATACTCCTGCTAACCAAAGTTTGCCAAGGGTGTTGAGTAAGAAATCAACATCAGATTGTTTATCTTTGGGATGACGCAATGAAGAAAGTACAAACGACTGGGGTGAATGCTGTTTAGTGAACCTACTTAAAGTGTGACCAGGGCCAACTTCTAGAAAAAGGCGATTAGGTTTATGTTGTAATTGGGTTAATCCCTCAGCAAATTTCACAGTTTGCCGTAAATGTTTCGCCCAATATTGAGGGTTTGTCGCTTCTTCTTTTGTAATCCAAGTACCTGTAACGTTGGAAATAAAAGGAAATTGGGGAGGATTAATTTTGACTTGTTCTACTACCTCAATAAATGATTCTAAAATCGGTGACATCATCGCTGAATGGAACGCATGGGAAGTATGCAAGCGGCGACAATGGATTTCTTTAGCAGTTAGTTTAGCTTCTAAATTATCGATCGCTTGATATGTTCCTGAAACTACGCATAAAGCCGCACTATTACTCGCAGCTAAGGATAATTCTTCGGTTAAAAATTCCTGAACTTCTGCGGCAGGTAAGGAAACTGCCAACATTGCACCACCAGGCATTGTTTGCATTAATTTTCCTCGCATTGCTACCAGTTTCAAAGCATCTTCGAGGGAGAAGACACCCGCTAAACAAGCCGCCACATATTCGCCAATACTATGACCAATTAATGCTTGAGGAACAATGCCCCAGGATATCCATAATTTGGCTAAAGCGTATTCAATAACAAATAAAGCTGGTTGTACAAAAGCAGTATCTTCTAATGTTTGATTTTCTGAGTTTTTGGGATAAATAATATTTCGCAAATCCAACCCTAAAACTGGTTGAATTAATTCGCAACAGCGATCGACTTCTTCTCGAAATACTGATTCAGTTTGGTATAGTTCTCTTCCCATTCCAATATATTGAGAACCTTGTCCGGGAAACATAAAAACGATTTCCGGTGCAGAAGATTCTTTAACATTAGGAGATTGAGAAAAAACTCGTTGCGGTTCTCGCGTTTGTAATGCTTTTACAGCATCTTCTAAATTATGACAAACTAAGATGCGGCGATGTTCAAAATCTTGTCTTCCTATTTGGAGAGTATAGGCCACATCCGCTAAATTTAAATCGGGGTGTTGCTGTAAATATGCCGCTAAATTATCCGTTGCCTTTTCTAATGCTGAAGGAGTTTTTGCCGATAATACTAATAGTTGATAAGGACGAGATTCGCTTGATTTTGGTAATGGGGGTGCTTCTTCTAAAATAAGGTGGCTATTTGTACCGCCAATGCCTAAAGAACTAACACCTGCACGTCGAGGATTTCCGTTACGTTTCCATTCAGTTAATTGAGTATTAACATAAAACGGGCTGTTGGCAAAATAAATTTGAGGATTGGGTTTTTCAAAATGCAAACTAGGTGGAATTAATCCATGTTTTACGGCTAAAGTTGCTTTAATTAAACCCGCAATTCCAGCCGCAGCATCTAAATGTCCGATATTAGATTTAACGGAACCGATCGCACAAAATCCCTGCTTTTTGGTGTAGTGAGAAAACGCTTTTGTTAGCGCTTTGATTTCAATTGGATCGCCTAAAACAGTGCCAGTACCGTGAGTTTCAATATAACCAATTGTTTCAGGATTAATATCTGCTAAACCGATCGCTTCTGCAATTACTTTTGCTTGTCCGTCAACGCTAGGTGCGGTGTAACCTACTTTGACTGCGCCATCATTATTAATAGCCGATCCTTTAATGACTGCGTGGATAGTGTCGCCATCTGCGATCGCATCTTCCAACCGCTTCAACAACACTACACCGACACCGTTACCAATCACCGTTCCCTGTGCTTTAGCATCGAAAGCGCGGCAGTGTCCGTCAGGCGATAAAACACCTCCATTCTGATATAAATAACCCGATTTGTTTGGCATGGTGAGGGTAACTCCCCCAGCTAATGCCATGTCACATTGATAATTTAATAAGCTTTGGCAAGCTAAACTAACTGCTACTAAAGATGTAGAACAAGCTGTTTGTACGTCAATACTCGGCCCTTTTAAATTTAATTTATAAGAAACTCGCGTTGTTAAATGATCTTTTTCGTTACTAATTAATGTTTGATGTCCGACAACTGCGTCTAAAAAGTTTTGATGAGAAGCGATATTTAATAATAAATAACTATTCCAGCCAGTACCTCCATAAACTCCGATTCTTCCGGCGTAAGAGTTGGGATCGTAACCTGCTGTTTCTAATGTTTTCCAGCTACATTCTAAAAATAAACGATGTTGAGGATCGGTGATTTCTGCTTCTTTGGGAGTGAAGCCAAAAAAGGCAGCATCAAATAAGTCGATATCTTCGACGAGTCCTTTGGCTTTGACGTAATTTGTGTCTTTTAAGAGGTTTACATCGATTTTTTCGGCGGCTAATTCTTCATTGGTAAAGGTGGAAATCGTTTCGTTTCCTTGGCAAAGATTTTGCCAAAATTCTTCAATGTTTTTGGCTCCAGGAAATCGTCCAGACATTCCGATGATGGCGATTCCTTCTATGTTTGAAGGGGTTTCTAGGTTGCTCATTTGAATTTTTAAATTTAATGAACCGCAGAGACGCAGAGGACACAGAGAGGTTTAAGAGAAGAAAGGCGTTTATGGGGAAGTTTGTAGGTAAGGGAAGGCTGAAGTTGTGAGTTTTAAACGTAGTTTGTTTACGGTTTGAAAGTCGGTGTTGATGCCTAAGTTTTTGAAGTTTTCTTTTATGGGGGTATTGGGTTTGATCGCATTAAGAATTTCTTTTACTAATGGATCGGAAGAAGTTTTGGGATAATGGGAGGTTGGTAATAGTTTATATTTGCTGTCACTTCCCAAAATGTAGCTTTTCTGGGTTGTACTGGTTATGACAAACTTGGTATTGAGAAATTCTTGGCAGATTTGTTGTTCTGATTTGAGAGGGCGATCGCAATTTTGATGCTGGAGATAAAACCACAGCATGGGTGATTTTTCTAAATGTAATAAATTAGAGATTTGCCACCGTTTTAAATCGGGTAAAGCGTCGTACTTTTCTTGCACTTCTGGAGCGTTGAATTCCGTATTCCAAAGGTAGGTGTTATTGGCTAAATCAAATAAATTAATTCGGGGTGCAACTAATTCTAATCCGCAACTTTGGACTATATTTGCTAATGATTCAACGGTGTAGCTGTGTTCAACTGGTTGAATTAAGGTATCGGCTAATTTTGATTCTGAACCTTTGCGATATTCTTGTAAGAAATCAATCATCATACTTTGGGTAGAAAACCCACCGTTGACAAGTTTGATGGCAATTTCTAACTCAGATTCAAAGTCAACAGATGCCGCCGTTCCACCGCTTAACATTCTGACAGCTTTCTGTAAAGTAGAAGTGACAATGCGATGGTAACGGTTATAAACCATTAATTCCATTACCCCGTTTGGCTTTAAAGCGGCAGCTAATTTAGCTAATGTTTCTTGGGGGTTGGCATTGTGATGAATAACTCCCGTACAAATTACATAATCAAATTCTTTTTCATAAGAAATTTGATTTAAACTTTCTTGTTTTAGTTGCAGGTTGGTAATACCTAATTCCTCGGCAACTTGTCGAGTAAGTTCTAAGGATGTAGTTGATAAATCGGAACCCAAAACAGTAGCATTGGGAAATCTTAAAGCGGTAAAAACTGCCTGATTTGTGCCACATCCAGCTACCCAAATCTTCGGATTTTCCAGTAAACTTTTGTGTTGCCAATCTCCCAAATCTTGATTGAGCATCGCAATTTCAAAATTTGGATCGAGCAGTTGGTCAATTTTTAAAGGTCGCCAAGGATAGGGAAATCTGCCGTAAAATTGAGCGTTTAAATTATCTACTGATTCGGTAGATGTGGCAAGCAAAAGATTTTGGTCGTCGCTGATAATCATGTAATTCTCGCTTGTATTGACACTCTGAATTAAATACTTCTAGAAGCTTTCATTTTCTGCCGTTGGCGTTCTCCAGCATCTCTTTGTTTCTGAACGCGATCGCGCACTAATTGAACTTCTTCTTCTAGCTTCGGTGCTTGGCTTAAAGACTTAGCCAACGAGTGAATACTTGGATATTCCATTAATTGCACGATCGGGATTTTTCGCTGCAATAATTCTTCCAATTTACTCTGAACTTGAGCAACTAATAATGAATGACCGCCCAGATCGAAAAAGTTATCGTGAATGCCGACTTTTTCTAAGTTCAAAACTTTTTGCCATACGCTGGCGATCGCTTGTTCTAATTCAGTGCTGGGAAGAATGCGATCGCTTTCTAATTGTGGTTGCGTTTCTGCTAAAACAGGAAGCAACTTACGATCGATTTTACCATTAATAGTTAGTGGTAAAGCATTTAAGAATACAAACGCTGAAGGAACCATATATTCTGGTAACTTCCGTTTGATGAAACACCGCAATTCGTTAAGAAACGAATTTTTGCCTCCATCAACGCAAAGATTTTCTCGACATACTAAATACGCCACCAAACGTCCGCCTGAAACATCTTCCTGCGCCAATACTACCGCTTCCTGCACCTCTGGATGTTCTGATAAAACTGCTTCCACTTCACCCAATTCAATACGGAAACCGCGAATTTTTACTTGGTTATCAATCCGTCCCAAACATTCTAAGGTTCCATCCGGTTGATAACGCGCCAAATCGCCAGTTTTATAGAGTCGCGTCCCAGGTTCGTCGCTAAACGGGTTGGGAATAAACTTTTCAGCCGTGAGATCGGGACGATTCAAATAGCCTCTGCTGACTCCTACACCGCCAATGTGCAATTCTCCCACTGCGCCAATTGGAACGGGTTGCAGATGTTGATTCAAGACGTAAAGTTGGGTATTTGCGATCGGTTTTCCAATCGGAATCGACCCAGAATCATGCTCGCCTATTGGTACTTTATACACGCAACAACCGACCACGGTTTCTGTTGGGCCATATTCATTTACTAACATCGTATTCGGGGCATTTTTTTGCCAGAAATCAATGTGTTGTACTAACAGATTTTCCCCACCGATAATAAATGCTTTCGTGCGCTCGGCTGCCTTTTCAGTTGATAGCTGCTGTCCGAGTAATTCCAAATGAGCGGGAGTGATTTTAACTAAACTTAAATCGTCTTTTTCGCGCAAAGCATTACTGAGGTTTTCTATGCTTTGACTTTCTGGCAATAACTCTACAGGACAACCAACTAACAACGGGGAAAACAAACTCGTAATCGTTAAATCAAATCCCAAAGGAGAATGAACTAAAGTTCCTTTTCCTTGTTCGACTGAATAAGCTTGAGTACACCAACTGAGGTAATTAACCAGTCCTTGATGAGGAATTAAAGTGCCTTTGGGTTTGCCAGTGGAACCAGAAGTATAAATAGCATAAGCTAAGTTTTCTGGAACCGTTTTACTAGTGGGATTTTCAGTAGATTCTCGATCGATAATTTCCCAATCTGTATCCAAAAAGATGATTTTTGCTTTGTACCTATCTTCCTTAATTAATGACTGCTGAGTTAGCAGAATTGGCATTTGGGTATCTTCTAAAATGAAGGTTTTTCGCTCCATTGGATAAGCCGGATCGATCGGAACGTAAGCGCCTCCAGCTTTGAGAATTCCCAACACTGCGATCGCCATTTCCAACGATCGCTCTACGCAAACTCCCACTAATTTTTCTGGCTGAACTCCCAATTTTTGTAAGTAATGAGCCAGTTGATTTGCTCTTGCATTTAACTCTTCATAAGTTAATTTTTGTTGGTTAAATACAACGGCAATGTTGTTGGGTGTCCGCGCTACTTGTGCTTCAAATAATTGATGAATGCACTTATCTTGGGGGTAGCTAGTTTTGGTTTGATTGAATTCAACTAAGATTTTTTGCCGATCGCGATCGCTCAAAATCTCCAACTCGCTAATTAAAGCTTCTGGATGATTTGCAACACTCGCTAATAAAGCTTGATATCTTGCCGCTAATTGTTCTATATCTTCAGCCTCAAATAAGTTAGCGTTGTAGTGTAAGGTAGTAATTAAACTGTCTTCTTGCACCAAACAAGCTAATTTAATTTTGCAGCGATCGATACAAGCATACTGTCGATCGAGCGTAAACAACATATCACCAGCTTGACAAGCCGCAGGCAATGTTTCTAACTCGAAACAAAATGGAAAATAATCGGTTTGTTTACCAATTGCTTCCCAGCTAAAATACTCTTGAAATTCCAAATGTTGAGCGATCGCGGCATCCACTTGTTGTAAAATATCGCTGAATTTATCAGATTCTTCAATCTGATAATTGAACGGAATAACCTTTGCCAACAAACCTAAAGTTGATGCTAATTCTTCATAAGTGCGTCCATCGCAAGCAATACCGATCGTGCCTTCTGACTGCCCGATTAACTTCCTTAATAAAATCTGCCAGCTAGTTAGTAATAATGCGAAATGAGAAGTATTGAATTTTTGCGCGATCGCATCTAATTTTACGAAAAATTTTGACTGAATAACTCCCTCGTATAACTTCGGATTAAATACAGTCGAATTCGTTTCTTTTTCGCCGGGAAACTTGTCCTCAAATGAGCCAAAAATCTTTTGTTTTTGCCAATATTCTCGACCCGATAAAGTCTCTTCCGATTCCACTAACTCATTCAAAACAGCAGCAAGATCGGCATATTGCATCGACACATCAGCTAGCGGCTGATTTTGGCAAATCCCACTATATGTATTGCCGATTTCACTTACCAAATTTCTTAAAGTGATTGTATCTCCATATACAGCAGGCAAGCTAATCAGTAACTTATGCTTTTGATCAGCTAAATGAATTAAATGTACCTGGAAAAGAGAATCTTTTTGAAAATTAAAAGGCTGCTGTTTTACCGTATTCCATAAAGACTCAAACTCGGCTGTTTGTTCTTCGGGTGTTAAATCAGCCCAATCAAATTTAACTAATGGCAGCTTAACGCGATCGCAAATCACTTGCAGCGCCAAATCCATCCCCGGTAAACAATGAAAACTCGTTCTCAAAATCTCGTAGCGATTCACCAATTCCTTTAAAGCTTTTTCTAACAATTCCCCATCGAGATTGCCATCAATTTGAATCGCACATTGAACCCGGTAAGGCGAGTTAAATTCAGCTTCTTTTTGCTGCAACAACCACAAATGTTTTTGCTGTGGCGAAAGACGAAAGCCTTTAATTGTTTCCTTCTGCATATCTTCAACCTATATTTAGCAATGCGCTTTCTTATCTGCGTACCCTACAGGAAGCCTATCGCTTACATCTGTGTTTATCCGTGTTTATCCGTGTTTATCCGTGTTTATCTGTGGACATCTGTGGTAAAAATTTAACCCTTAATTCCCACAGATCGCACCGATATAAAAAGCAAAAGTAAACCCAATGTATCTACTTTTAACTTTCTCCACTGTACGGTTCCGACATCCCAACAACAACTTTACGTTGACCGACAAATGGCGCACGTCCATGTGCCACTAACATATTGTCAAGCATCAAAATATCCCCCAACCGCCAAGGGAAAGCGATTGTTTCTTGCCGATATGCTTCGCGGATTTCTTCTAACACAAAATCCTCAATTGGCGAACCATCTCCATAATAAGTATTGTGAGGTAAATCTTCCTCTTGAAAACCCGTTAACAAAGATTGACGCAGGCAAGGTTCTAAAGTAGAAACGTGAAAGAATGCAGCGTGGTTAAACCAAACAAATTCTCCCGTTTGAGGATGCCGTCTTACCGCCTGACGAATTTGTTTTGTTCTCAATCGATTTCCCGATTTCCATTCAAATTCAATCTGATGACTGCGACAATAATCTTCTACTTTTATTTTATCAGTTGTTTGGAAAACATCCTGCCAATCCAAACCAAAACCATCGCCATAATTGCGGACGTACATCACTTGTTTTTGAGCAAATTTGTCTCTAATTTTCGGTCGAAGGCGTTGGAAGATTTTTCGCACGTCAGCAATTGGCGTTGCGCCTCCCTGTTGTGCGGGTTGCAAACAAAAAAAGAAGATTTTTAAAGGCCATTTATACTGATATGAATTCTCATTATGCAAGAAAATGCTGCGATCGGCTGGATAATCTGTGGAAGTATAAACATTGCCGCTGACGTGACTGCGGGGGGATGAACGTTCGCGATATTCTAATAATTCTCCCGATACAACTCCAATAAAATCCTCGAATTCTTCAACCCCATTTTGCTCGAAATTCCGAAATAAAATCCCGCCATATTGCCGCAATTGAGATGTAATCCAAGATTGATTTAGTTTTGCCCAATCGATCAAATTAACCCCATCAACGGCGGGTTTAACTACCAAAGGTAGAGATTGTCCGGGTTGCAACCATTCAGTTTTTACCAGTTTTTCTCTAGATAAACTAACAACTTGACGTTCGATTGTAGGTAATTTTTTCATCGCACTAATTCTGATTCAATACTCTGACGTTTAACGGTTTGAAATTTATGTAAGCGAGTTGATTTAAGGCTTTCTCTATTGTTAATAGATAACCTTTGAGTCAAAGCACTTAATCTCTCTTGAGACTGAACTGTTACTAAAGTGAGTAACTTCTCGAAATCTGCCCATAAACGACTAATATTCGTCCCTTCAAACAAATCGGTGCTGTACTCCAACCAACCAATTAAACCCGCATCCGTTTCTGTTAAATTGAGCAACAAATCGTACTTCGCAGTTTGAGTATCGATTTCCCAAACTCTTGCTTTGATGCCTGTTAATTCCAAAGTAAAAATGGGAGTATTTTGCAATACTAATTTAACTTGGAATAAAGGAGTACGATTTAAGTTTCGTTCTGGATTTAACTCCTCTACCAGCTTGTCAAATGGGATATCTGAATGGTCGTAAGCTGCCAAAGCTGTTTGGCGTACTCGTTGGAGTAATTGCTCGAATGTCGGGTTACCGGACAGATCGCTACGCAATACTAATTGATTGACAAAAAAGCCTATTAGCTGTTCTGTTTCAATGGGTTTGCGGTTAGCGATATCAGTACCGACGACAATTTCTGTTTGCTTTGTATACCAATAAAGCAAAGTTTGAAAAGTCGCAAGTAAAGTCATGAATAAAGTAACTCCTTGCTGCTGACTCAGCTTTTTGAGTTCTTCGATCAATGACTTGGCTAAACTGACAGGTAGCCGAACGCCTTGGAATGTTTGAACTGTCGGTCTGGGATGATTAGTAGGTAATTCCAGAACTGGCAAATTTTCTAATTGTTTTTGCCAATAATTCAGTTGCGATTCAATCACTTTTTCTGACAACCATTGACGCTGCCAAATAGCGTAATCTGCATACTGAATTGGCAGTTCGGCTAAAGGTGAATTTTCACCTTGAGAAAACGCTTCGTAAAGTTCGGATAATTCCCGGAAGAGGACACCAAATGACCAGCCATCAGCAACAATGTGATGGATTGTCAATAACATCCAATATTCGATTTTTCCTAATTGTATTAGTGTAACGCGCAGTAAAGATCCTTGAGTTAAGTCAAAAGGTTGTGTTGCTTCTTGAAGCGCTAGCTTCTCTGCTTCTGTTTTTCGTTCGCTTTCCGGTAAATGACGTAAATCTACTATTGGTAATGGTAAGTTTAAAGCGCGTGCTATTGTTTGATTTGGCGTTCCGGATACGTTAATAAAATTTGTTCGCAAAACTTCGTGTCTGCGGATAATTTCATCAAAACTTTGCTTGAGTGCAGCAACGTTCAGTTGACCTTTTAATTCTGCTGCGATCGCAATATTGTAAAAAGCACTTTCCGGTCGCAAACGATCGAGAAACCACAACCTTTGTTGAGCAAAAGAAAGCGGTAAGAAACGACCTAACCCCCTCGACCCCCCTTCCCAACCAAGGGGGGCAGGGGGGATCGGGAAGGGGAGAGTATGACTCCCCTCTCCTTGCAGGAGAGGGGTTGGGGGAGAGGTCATTTCTTCAACTATTTGACTAGCCAGATCTACAATGCTGGCACTTTCAAATAATGCTTCTATAGATATTGTTACATTGAAATCGGCTTCGATTTGATTTTTTAACTCAAACATTTTTAAGGAATCAATACCCAAACTAATTGGCGGCTGTTCCAAATTAATTTTTGCCGCTGCCATACCCAAAATCCGCGCAATTTTTTGTTGGAGATAAGCAGCAATCAAAGAATGACGTTGTTCTGGTGAAACTGCCAAAAGCAATTCTCGATTCAAATCAATTTCATTCTCAACTTCATCAACATTTTCTAAAATATTGCTACCAACGACATCTAACTCACCTGCTAAAAATTTCCCACGAGTGGCACGGCGTTGAATCTTACCGCTAGAAGTTTTGGGAATGCTACCCGCTTTAATTAAAACAATTCCGTAAACTTGGATCTCAAATGCTTCGGTAACTGCCTGACGAATTGTAGAAATTACTTCATCAATATTCGGTTTTTGGCGAAATTCTAATTCTTGAACGATGACTAATCTTTCCTCATTTTCGACTTCTATCGCAAAAGCAGCACTACCACTGAGTCGTAAGGAAGGATGACTGCGTTCTGCGATTTGTTCGATATCTTGGGGATAAAGATTGCGACCGCGAATGATAATTAAATCTTTAGCGCGACCCGTTACAAATAATTCGCCATCTTGTAAAAAGCCTAAATCTCCCGTTCGTAAAAACGGCCCTTCTTTGGTATCTGATAAATAAGCATTAAATGTTTGTTCTGTTTCTTCTTGTCGATTCCAATATCCTTGACCTACACTTGGCCCTGATACCCAAATTTCCCCAATTTCATTAGGTAAACAACGGGTTAAAGTTTCTGGATTGGCAATAACGATTTGTTGTTCTGGTATGGTTTTACCGCAACTAACAAAAGTGCGAATCTCTGTATCTTTATTGCTATTTTCAACAATTTGATTGCGTTCTAATGCGGATACTTCGACGGTTTTGGCGATCGCTAAATTTCCCTTCACCCCACCAGACACCATCAGCGTTGTTTCCGCCATTCCGTAACAGGGATAAAAAGCTTCTGGACGAAAACCGCATTCTGCAAACGTAGCCGCAAACCGTTCTAAAGTTTCGTGGCGAATTGGTTCGGCACCGTTAAATGCCACGTTCCAACTGCTTAAATTTAAACTAGCTCGTTGTTCTGGCGTAATCTTATTAACGCACAATTCGTAAGCGAAATTTGGCCCGCCGCTAGTAGTTCCGCCATAGTCGGAAATTGCTTTTAACCAACTGTAAGGACTTTGCAGGAAGGAAGCTGGAGGCATCATCATGCAAGGAAAACCACCGTAAAGCGGTTGCAATACGCCACCGATCAACCCCATATCGTGATAAACGGGTAGCCAGGAAACGAATGTGGAATCTGGCGAATGTTCCATCATCCGGTATGTCATGGCAGCATTGTGCATTAAGTTGCCATGAGTCAGCATTACTCCTTTGGGAGTTCCCGTAGAACCTGATGTATATTGCAAAAAGGCTAGGGAGTTCGGATCGATCGCAGGCAGTTCCCAAGCAAACTCATCATCAACAGCAACGCGATCGCTTGCCAACCACTTTAAATCCTGGAAATCTCCCTTTTCAGTCAACAAACCTTGAATTTTCGGCAAAACTGCACTTGTGGAAAGCGCGATCGCAGCCTGTGCGTCTTTGGCAATTGCCTGAATCCTCGGCGCATTGCGTTGATTGCGTGGCGGATAAGCGGGAACGGCAACAACCCCAGCATACAGACAACCAAAAAATGCTGCTAAATACTCCAATCCCGGCGGATACAGCAATAAAGCACGTTCTCCCGCCAATTCTAAAGACTGGAGTTGAGAAGCGATCGATCTAGCTAAGCGATCGAATTCCCCATAACTCAAACTACTGCTGGCAGTTTCTCCATTTCCCAAAAAGCTAAAAGCCCTTTGCAACGGCTGGTGTAGCGCCCTGTAGCGCAGCAAATCCACCCATGTCGCACCCTTAAAAGCAATTTCTGGAAAATCTGTCAAAAACTGAGCCATTGTTACTCTTCCCGCTTTCCGCAACCCACTATCATGACAAATTCGTATTACTCCATGCCCGGTAACATCAGTTGCCAAAAAACCTTTATTATCTGCGTTTATCTGCGTTTATCTGTCTTCATCTGCGGTAAAAACTTCACCCCTGATTCACACAGATCGCGTTTCGCAGTTCCTACACCATTGATGCAACCGGACACGACATCGATTACAACAACTCCACCTTCAATAACCGATGCTTTCTCAACGAAATCTTGAGAAGCTTCAATTCTTTGGAGCTTGTTGCAACTTATTTTTAATAACCTTGGCATAGCTTAGAACAATTCACTGCTATTCGCAAGTACTTATAAAAAATATTTTTCAATAAGCACCCACTTAAATTACACCATAATCCTTACCCTACAAGCCTTTTAAAGCAAAATAACGAGATAGATAACCACTTGACAGATGCAACCAATCCATTCTATTTTTTCAAAGCTAGTGCAAATAATTGCCAATAAAATTCAGGGTCGTTAGCGACCCCAGCATCTCAAAACGGGTGTGAGGAAACCAGATTGAAACGACAGCCCTTAATTCCCAGCTTGTTACTTACAAGCTCGGTTGCCACATTAATTGCCATACCTGCCCAAGCCCAAGTCGCCCAAGTTACCGACGTGCGACTAAATCAAACCCCCAGCGGCTTGCAGGTAATTTTAGAAACTCAAGACAGTAGACCATTGCAAAGCTTTACTGCCAGCAACGGTCGCATTTTCATAGCCGACATTATTACTACCCAATTGCGATTGCCGGACGGGGGTAGCTTTCGCGCCGATAATCCCGCACCTGGAATCAGTTCCGTGCAAGTGATCCCTTTGGATACCAACAGTATTCGGGTGAGAATAGTCAGCGAAACCGACACTCCCGTTGCACAGATCCAAAAAAGCGATCGCGATTTCATCCTCAGCGTCAATACCACACCCGGTACAACCGCAACTCGACCCACCCCAACCACACCCCAACCAGTCGATCCCGGCTTAGTTGTTCCCCCAACCGACCCCAACCAACCAACACAACCAGGTAGAGAACCGGGCGCTGTCATCACCCCCACTCAACCAACACCAACACAACCCGGTACGGAACCGGGCGCTGTCATCACCCCCACTCAACCAACACCAACACAACCCGGTAGGGAACCCGGTATCACCGTACCGCTTACCACACCAAGCCAAACCACACAAGAACCACTTAGAGAAGAAACGATCGAACTGATCGTCACAGCAACCCGCACAGCAGAAGAAATAACCAACATCCCGCGTTCCGTAACCGTAGTTACCCGCGAACAAATCCAAGAACAAACAGCCATATCGAGAAACTTAGCAGATATCCTCAGCCGAACGGTTCCCGGTTTTGGGCCACCTAATTCCGGTAATCGTTTCAACGCTCAAAATTTACGGGGTCGTCCGCCACAAATCTTGATTGACGGCGTACCTCAGCAAGGTAACTCAGCCAACAACGTACAACTGGGATATATCAATCCTGCTTCCGTAGAACGAGTAGAAGTAGTACGCGGCCCCACAGCCATCTACGGTCAAGGAGCAACTGGCGGTACGATCAACATCATCACCCGCAGACCAACCGAAGGCAGACCCGTATTAACCACTGAAATCGGTGTAAATACTTCCTTATCTAACTTTTTTGCTAAAGATAGCTTTGGCGGCGTCTTAAACCAATCGATTACGGGTTCCCAAGGCATTTTCGATTACGCAGCCAGTTTTAGTGGCACGATTACTAATAGCTTTTACGATGCGTCGGGGTTACGCATTCCCAGCGATAATGCCACCTCAGACGACACCAGAAGCTTAAACTTTTTGGGAAAAGTCGGCGTCAACTTCGATCCGCAGCAACGACTCCAGCTTACTGTTAATTATGTTGATAACGAACGGGATATCCAATACTCCTCCGATCGCAGTATTCTAGACATTCCCGGTACGCAAATCGCCCGCGCCATCAGACAACCACAAAATTATATCGGCACCGACGAATCCGGAATCGAAAGTACTCTCGTCAATCTGATTTATTCCCACGAGAACGTATTAGGGAGTCAGGTTCAAGTACAAGGCTATTATCGGCAATCTTCAGATTTGAGTATAGCCACTGACGATCGCAGATTGTTCTCTAGAGCGATCGGAAGATTTCGCAGTTCCGAAGAAGTATTTGGTACTAGATTGCAAATCGAAACCCCCTTATTTGAAACCGTTAAATTATTGTGGGGTGCAGACTACGAATACCAAAAGAACGGCGCTTTACAACAAGAACTATTCGACCCAGAAGCCTACGACAGTAGCGGCGGTCGCACCCTCCAAAAAATCGGCCAAAGAGATTACAGAGCAGCTTTTGACTTAGCCGATTTGGGTTTATTCGCCCAACTACAATGGGATGCCACCGATCGCTTAATCTTAAGTGGAGGCGTGCGTCACGAACGTTTTAAGTTCAGCACCGGTGATTTCACTCCCAGCTTTAACCGAAACTTCACTCCCTTCACAGGCGATCCCATCCAAGGCGGCGAACTAGACTTTACCGACACCGTATTTAATGCTGGCGTCGTTTACAAAATAACTCGCGAAACCAGCGTGTTTGCTAACTTCGCTCAAGGATTTTCCGTTCCCGGTTTCTTTAGCGCCCTCACCTTCGTACCCGAAGGATTTAGCATTCAACGGGATATTCGAGAGTTGCAACCCCAAAAAGTAGATAACTACGAAATTGGGGTGAGGGGAAATTGGTCTAACGTGCAAGCGTCCATCGCAGGTTTTTACAACTACTCCGACTTGGGGCTTTCCTTAGTAGCGCGACCCGATGGTGCAATTGAATATAGTCGCGCCCCGCAACGTAACTACGGCGTGGAAGCTACCATCGATTGGCAACCAGCCAAAAAATGGCAAGTTGGTGCTAGTCTGAGCTACACCTTTGGTGAAAATGATGAAGACGGAGACGGAGATTTTATCGCTCTCCGCAGTTTTGAAGTTCAACCCTGGAAGCTAACAGGTTATGTAGAACATCAAACCACACCAGGTTGGCGCAACCGACTGCAAGTACTATATGTAGGAAATCGCGACGATGCTTTTGAAGTTGGCAAAGACCCAGTAGCGGTCAATGATTATCTGCTTCTCGATTTCATCAGCAGCATTCAGCTAGGAAGAGGAACGCTGTTTATCGGCATTGAAAACTTGTTGAATAATCAATATTCTTCTGTATTTTCTCAATTATTAGGAGGTTTTTCCGAACTGAACAATCGCACTGACAGAGGTATGACACTCAGCGTTAAATACCAACTAACTTGGTAATTTTGTCTGCTCTTTCAACAGTGTCCGATTCCCGATACCCGATGCCCAATGCCCAAAAAAACGAGTTTACAATTTGCGATCGCAAAACGTGTTGGCCACCAAACCATCGTTCTCTTCTTCATAGGAGTACTCGCCACCGTTTTAATTTCGGCTTGCGGTGGTAAAGTCGGCCAAAATGCTTCCCCGCCATCAGTAGTATCCAAATGCGAAATTGCGATCGAACACGCAATGGGTAAAACTTGCGTGCCGAAAAACCCCCAGCGAGTCGTTACCTTAGATGCTTTTAGCTTGGATACTGCTCTTGCCTTGGGCGTCAAACCCGTAGGCTCAGCCAAACCATTCTCCTCCTATCTAGAAGACCAACTAGAAGGAGTGCGAATCATTGGCACTCCTCAACAACCCAGTCTGGAGTTTATTCTCGCCCTCAAACCAGATTTAATCTTAGGTTTCACTTGGTACAACCAGCAAATTTACAACCAATTATCTGAAATTGCTCCTACCGTAATTTCTGATTATAAAAGCGGCGAGGATACCAAAAAAATCGTTCAACTAATTGGTGCGGCATTGGGGAAAAAAGAGGCAGCCCAAGCAATTATCGATCGCTATTACGATCGACTAAACGAATTCAAAGCCAAAATGGGACAACGACTCAAACAAACAGAAGTTTCGATCGTTCGCATTCAATCCAACGGCTTTGGTTTGCTGCAAAGGGGTTCTTTTGCAGGCACCATTCTAGAAGAAGCTGGCTTATCCCGTCCTCCGCAACAACAATACTTACAAGCCTCTTCCCCAGGAAATTGGAACCACATCCAAATCAACATCAGCAACGAGCGCATCCCTGATATGGATGCTGATGTTTTATTCGTGGCAGTTCCCAATGAACCAAGTACTGAGCAAAGGTTAAATCAATTAAAAACTGACCCTCTCTGGTCTGAGTTAAATGTTGTCAAGCAAAACAAAGTTTATGAAGTACCAAGTTATTGGTTAATCGGTGGCCCGATCGCACTCGATCGAGTAGTAGATGATTTGTTCAAATATTTAATTGAATCTCCCAATCCTACTTAACGATATTTAAATTCCCTACTCCCTTCTTCCCCTAACCCC
>DATNQN010000065.1 GCA_036703985.1 Leptolyngbyaceae cyanobacterium | reverse complement strand
CTTTTTCCAGTGGCTTTAAGGATTTTGAAGATGCGGTCACTTATGCGGCGGCGGCGGGTGTAGGAGTAGATTATATCGTTACTCGCAATATCAAAGATTTTCGATTAGGAAGTATCCCCGCCATGCTACCGGAAGTCTTTTCTAATATTATATCAGTTTCAGAGGATGGAGGGTAAATAGAATGATGATTAAATTACACCCAGAGTATTTAAGCAAAAACGGCAAGAAAGAATTTGTTGTCCTCCCTTACGAGGAATTTGCAGCATTGCAAGAATTGTTAGAAGATTTGGAAGATTTGGAAGATTTGCGAAATGCCAAGCTGGAAGATGCAGATAAACCTTCAATTTCGTTAGCAGAGGTAAAGAAGGAATTGGGTTTATCAGTGTCGCCCACACCCGCCAGGGAATTTATTCCCTGGCTAATAGCGAAAGTCGGTTAAAACCGACTAAAAACCTCAATAAAAATTTCAGTCCGTTTTAACGGACTTCCGCTATTAGCCTGCGATTTGAATCGCAGGCGAGCTATGATGACGGCGAGTAACTCTGTATAATAAAGAAGAGAAAAAAATTAATAATAAGATAATAAACCATGAACGCCCAATTAGTTGAATCCGTCTTTCAAGTTATCCTATCTCTCTCCCCAGAGGAGCGAACTTTACTAGAAGAAAAATTATTTGCCAATATTCCCTATCCTTCCACTTCCGAATTAATTCAACTCACTCAAAGCGGCGGTTGCTTTGATTTTCTCAACGATGAACCGGATATTTACACCCTTGAAGATGGAGAACCACAACTTGGGTATAATTAAGTAGTAAAAAAACATCATTTTGCAACGCCTACTATGAAATATCCCTTTTACACAATCTCGCAGCCAGTTGTCGGTAGCGAAGCTAAAAAAATAGCCGATGCTATTAAAACAGGTGGTTATATAGCTAACGAAGCAGCTATAGCTACAGCAAAAAGAATTGCTGAACGTCGTAAGCTGAGAGAGGAAACTGATGCTACCAAGCGGTAAGTTTGCTGGAGTTTATTTTTCTCTGCCTTCTGCTATATTAATTTATTCTCAGCTTTTGCACTTCTGACAAACTAAGTTTAGTTGTTTGACTGATAGTTTGGTCATCTAATCCTGCCTCAATTAACCGCTTGGCAATTTCTAGAATTTTTTGATTAACAGCCCTTGTAATCGCATTTCGCTGGTCTTGAATAAAAATTTCCCGCTTTTGTAAATCTTCCAATTCCTCCCGATTCAAGTTGGCTTGATTAGCAATCTCAAAAGCTTTTTGAATTTCGGGAACTATGCCCATTGTTTCGGGGACATTATTTAAACTTCTAGCGCTTTTCAGAAAATAAATCCATTTGTCGGTAACTGTTTCCAGTTCTTCCAAAGTTTTGTTAAATTTGGGCAATTCTACAAACACCAATTCGATATCATAGATAGAATAATCAACTAAGTAATCTTGTTCTTTGAGGGCAAAACGGGAAATTACTTTATCAAAATTGGGAAACATTTCAAAATCAGTAATTGTTAAAGCAATTACGGGATTTAGAAGCGTATAGTTTTCTCCTGAATCGAGTTGAATTGAATAAGCTTTGGCTGCATTGTATAAAATGCGCTTTTCAAATCCTTCGACGTTCAAAATTTGCATTTCAATAATCACGGTTTTATCACCATTGATTTTAGCTTTTACATCTAAGTAAGTATCTTTAATCCCTCTGATTTGAGGTGCTAAATAAGGATTGAGAATTTCTAAATCTTCAATGGTGGGATTGGCGTTATAAAGCAGGGCGTTTAGAAAGCTGATTAAAATATCTTTGCTTTGTTGGGAACCGAATATTTTTTTAAAGGCGAAGTCGGTTTTGGGGTTAATGAAAGTCATTTAGAGGCTAAAAGGAATAAATGTATATGAGCGCACCTTTTC
Organism: Leptolyngbyaceae cyanobacterium; assembly: GCA_036703985.1. GTDB lineage: Bacteria > Cyanobacteriota > Cyanobacteriia > Cyanobacteriales > Aerosakkonemataceae > DATNQN01. The sequence continues at coordinate 96,712 of DATNQN010000065.1, read as the reverse complement.
CCATTCTTAGATGGTATGTCAATATGCAGAATTTAGCAATAGATTTTTTAGCAATTTAACAAATAGTTAAACAATCAATAATTACAACGATCGATCGCAATTTAACTAATTTAAAAAGACAGTACTGAAAATTTGCGATCGCATTTTGCCGCCTCACCCATCCAATAGCCACAAATAGCTTAAAATCTGGGTATTTACATCTGAGGCATAATAAATGGAATCTCGCGAATACGAATTTAGTAGTTCCCAGAACGAACTGATCAAAAACCTAGCTGATAAAATGCGCTTTGTAGCCTACTTCCTGATCGCAGTTGGGGTTCTAGGAGCGCTAGGCGGACTGTTATCATTACGAGCAGGTGGAGTAGGTAATATCATCAGTGGAGTTGTTTACATCTTAATCGGTGTTTGGACTAACAGCGCTTCTTCATCTTTCCGACGCATCGTAGAAACTAGTGGAAGTGACATCGAAAACTTGATGGGTGCGCTGGGCGAGTTAAGAAAACTTTACACTCTGCAATATTGGTTGTTAATCATTGCTTTGATCTTTATCGTCATCGCCTTAGTATTTGCTTTGGTTTTCGGACTAGCTACTGTAGGCAGGTAGAGAGTACGGGTAAAAAAGGATTTTTGAGCAACCAGAATTCAGGATGCAGAATCATTTACTTCCTGAATTCTGAATTCCGATTTCTTAAGCAACAGTAGCACGATCGATTTTGGCAATTTCCGTCAGAGAAAACTTTACATAAACAGCACGCACAAGATCTTCAATAGTGCCAACCTTGCCAGCACTGAAAATAGGCAAAATGCAAGGAAACTATTCTTTTTGAAATAACAACAATTTTTTCTTAGATTAATGGATTGCGTTAACCAAGCGAAGATTTTTTCTAAATCATCTTTCTTCTGATATAAAGCCTATTCTTGTATTAATTGATTCAAAGGAGTCCAACCAGGTTGCCACATCAAGGAATTTTTTAGGGCTTTAGCGTTAATCCAAAAGCGTACCTTCGGATCGCAGGAAGCTACCATTTCAGCAAATACCCACTCCCCTTCATTTTTGCGATTAACCACTTGAAAATGTCGCCAACCCCAAGTTTTTTGTTGGGCTGTCCATTTCGATCCGACTAAATGAGGAAATTTTTGCTTTTTCTGCATTTTATTAACTCTAATCTGTCTCTAGATAGTGTGTACTTCACGAAAGATAATTTTAGCCTCAAAGATGTAAATAGGCAGAGAAAATCATTATGACTGGCGAAGCACCCAAGCAGCCTGCTTATAAAAATAATGTTGACGCACCTCCCCAAGTAGAGAATGCGGTAGATCCTAGAGATCTCGTCCGCACTTCTGGCATTCCCGAACATCCAGAAGAACTTCTTTCTAATCCCGGTTTTGACCCGCAAATGATTAATGAAGGTGGTGAAAATTTGCGATCGGACTTACGGAAAGAAGAGTAGTTTCAAGTTGTAGAAGGATGGGGGGATGGGGGGATGGGGAGATGGGGAGATGGGGAGAGTTACTTAATTTTTATCCTTCATCCTTCAGACTTCATCCTTTCCCAATCTAAAATCCAAAATCGATATGACGCCCGGTAACATTTCCTTGCAACTACATTTGTACTGCGAAGAAAGCCAACAGGCGTCACATTTAGTAAACGATCGCTTTTAGAACAAACCGAGAGTAAGAGATTTGTCGATCGGGAAAGTAGCACCGATACCCAGGTAAAGAGTAACCAGAGTACCAATTAAAAACACGGTGGTGGCTACTGGACGGCGGAAAGGATTTTGGAACTTGTTGACGTTTTCAATAAAAGGAACCAAAATCAAACCCAGAGGTACCGCACTCATCAACAACACACCCAGCAATTTGTTGGGTACTGTACGCAGAATTTGGAAAACAGGATACAAGTACCACTCTGGCAAAATTTCCAAAGGTGTGGCAAATGGGTTAGAAGGTTCTCCTACCATCGCCGGGTCGAGAACTGCTAAACCGATACACAGGGCGATCGTTCCCATGATCACGATCGGGAACACGTACAGCAAGTCGTTGGGCCAAGCAGGTTCGCCATAGTAGTTATGGCCCATACCTTTGGCAAGTTTAGCGCGTAATACCGGATCGCTCAAATCCGGTTTTTTCATGATGGACATAGTTAAAAAATGCTCTCCTCTGTGAGGCTCTTTTAAACAGCAGTTTAACTTAACTTCCGATTTTACAAGGGGCCGGAAATACCTTGCTTGCGGATCATCAAGAAGTGCAACAGCATGAACACCGCAAGCAGCCAAGGTAGAACAAAGGTGTGAGCGCTGTAGTAACGAGTTAGGGTAGCCTGACCTACACTAGAACCGCCACGCAGCAGATCGGCGATCAGAGTACCAACCACGGGAATCGCTTCTGGAACACCGCTCACGATTTTCACCGCCCAGTAACCGATTTGATCCCAAGGCAGAGAGTAGCCAGTCACGCCAAAAGAAACGGTGATTACGGCCATGACCACGCCAGTTACCCAGGTTAATTCACGGGGCTTTTTAAAACCACCAGTTAAATAAACTCGGAAAACGTGGAGAATCATCATCAGCACCATCATACTGGCAGACCAGCGGTGAATGGAGCGGATCAGCCAGCCAAAATTGACATCCGTCATGATGTACTGTACCGAGTTAAAAGCTTCGGTGACAGTTGGCTTGTAGTAAAAAGTCATGGCGAATCCAGTGGCGAACTGGATGATAAAGCAAACCAGGGTAATCCCACCCAGGCAATAAAAGATATTGACGTGGGGAGGAACGTACTTGCTGGATACGTCATCAGCTAGCGCCTGAATTTCTAGGCGTTCCTGAAACCAGTTGTATATTTTTGAGTCCGTTACCTGCTTAGTAAACATGAAGCAAGAGTTCCTAAAAATTTTATTGCCGTTTTCGCGTTTCCCAATCTCCAAAGGAGGGGATGGGTATATTCAAAAGCCAACCGTTTACTGCTTTAGGGATGGTATGCCCTACCCCTTAGGACTGAAATTTCAGCCCGTGTTTCATTGTATGCAGGTTGTTAGCCTAGTTGAGCGTCCCCATCTCGATCGGTTGGGGAACAAGTCATAGTGCGCTCATATTCTATAAAAAAATTAACATAGTCCGTTAAGTTATTTCATCTTCAGGAGCTAGGGACTAGGGAAAGGAAAAGGATGAAGGATGAAGTATAAAAATATATTTCATCTATCTCCCCTTTTCCCCATCTCCTGCTTACTTAACGGCGTCTGCCACCGAAACTAGGAGTGCGGCGACTGCCAAAACCGGAGGAACGACCGCTGCCAAAGCTAGATGAGCGATCGCGACTGGGTTTAGATTGACCGGACGAGCGCAAAGTACTAGAACCAACACCAGAACCCGTAGGACGGCTGTTAGAAGAAGTACCGGAAGGTCTGCTGTTAGAAGAAGTACCGGAAGGATAATTTCTGATTCGACCAGTCGTGCGAAAACTTTGTTGATTTCTCACTGCTGGCGGCGGTGCTTGGTAACGAGTTTGGTATTGGCTCACCGCTTGGTCATAAGTGCGACCGTAGCCGCCGTAACCGGTCATGATGGAAACACCCGGTTGATAAACTGGCGGTACGTAGTATTGCGGTCTGAATAGCAAGTTACCTACAATATTACCCGCTACTGCTCCAGCAAACGGTGCCCAAAAACCACCACTTTCCTGACGGACGATTACCGTTTGGGGTTGTCCGCTTTGCGGATCGGTGCGAGTTTCCGTAACGGCGTGGATGTATTCAATTTTGAAGTCTTCCTTCAAGTGTAAGGAAGGTTGGCCATTTTGCACTTTCAAGTAACTTTTTTTACCTTGATTGGCTTCCTCTGGCGTTAGCTGCGCCATTTGTAAATTACTGGTGCGAAAAGCGGGGGGAGTCCCTGGTGGAGTATTGAGCAAAAACAAACTGTATTCCCCATTGGCATCGTTATAGCTTGCCTGTTGCACGGGATACTCCCCATCACTAATTCTCGTAGGAGCGCTTTGGGAGGTAGTGTTTCCACTATAAGAGCGATTGGAAGTATTGTTGCCGCCGCAAGCAACGGTTGTCCAACATAGAGTGACAGCCAAGAAAAAGATCGTCAGTTTACGCAATACAGGTTGTTTACTAATCATCGTGATTTCAAAAAAAGCTTTGTTTGGGAGTAACCTACCCACTACAATTTTGTGCCGCAATTGATACTGTTTGCTAGCTACAAAGGGATTAACTCTGGGAAATGTTCTAATAGCTGGTCGGAAGTTAGTTCCTCGCCTAATTGTGCCGGTGACCAATGAATTTGGATCGCTCGCAAGCTTCCGTTGTAATGCAGGTTAATTAACGCTTTCAAGCCCGCTTTTAAGGTGCTAATGCTCGAGATCTCTGTTTCCAATTCCGGAACTTCACCAACATAAGCTACTGTTATCATTACCACTAAATTGCGAGTCACTGGCAACGAAAGCGGTTCGTTCCCAAAACTGCCATTACTCAAGTCTAGTTCGCTCAGGTAACGCTGGGCAGAATCGGTAAATAAATAATTTACCTCATCACCGGCTTCTCCTTCATCCCAAAATACGTTGCCTTCGTTCACGGCGGATTGCCAGTAAGTGTCGTATTCCAATAGGCTTTGACAGATTTCTACCAATCCTTCGCCCATTACTTGCAAATCCCCTTCAGCATCGATCGCATCTCTACCAGCGCGGTTGAGTACGCCCAGTAAAGGGGCTACTTCTTCGCCAGCTAGATGAATAAATAGACGACAGACTACATAACGGGTACGACCCATCATCTTCCCAAAGAAATCGCGCGGGGGGTTCATTCGGTTTACCTCATAACTCAAAGGCAATTTTGCCAGATCCCAGTCATTCGCGATCGATCGCGATCGAGTTCGATCTTTCCTGTCAAGGTACGCCGTGACGCCTATCTTCCCCTCCAAGAGCGATCGCAAATTTCCTCCTTACTTCTCTACCTTGCTAGCGCGACAGTTGAGTTGACTTTTTAATTGGCTCTTTATTTATTTTAATAATTTTTTTCCTAACTAGCTTATTTTGATAAGTAAGGAAAGTTTTTAATAAAATCTACTACTACGCTAGCCGAAGGAAGAGTATGTTTAACTGGCTCGATCGAAGTAACTTGATCTGGATTGCTAAAGCTGGATGATTTAACGAACCGTTTGCCAAATCTAGGGTGATGGTAGATATTCAGGGTTTGGTCGCTTGAGTTAGTTAACACCGTTTGGGTAGGAGATTGAAAAAATTTTAAATGTTCGGAAATCCCTAAGCTGTTTTTTAATAACTTTACAGGAAAAATTTTACTTAATCCCTTAATTAAAATACTACTCATATCTTGAATGCGTTGCGGTTCTTTGATGTTCAAATTATCTATTTCCGAGGATTGCAACAATTGCATTAAAGTTACGATATTTTTCTGAGTTTGTTCGCTATCTGTAAAGGGAAGTATTCCGACATAAGCAGTAGAAAATAATTGGTTATCGTTATCGAGAACAAATGTGAGCAGAGTACGACGACGACCTACTTTAATTGTCGGTGGCTGAGGTAATATAGGATATTGTTGAGCAATTTGTTGGTAGGAATATGCTAGAGCAAAGTGGGCATCGTGATCTAAAGGAGCATCAATAATTATTTGGACTGTAGGTAATGTTTGATGGAAAAACTTTCTAGCTTCTTCTGTAGTTAAACGATAAATTTGGCTGCGATCGCCATCCGGACTTAAGTCTACCCACTCGCAGGTCAACCCTTCAGTTTTTAAGCCGAAACGCGAAACTGCATAAAGTTTAGCTCCCGTTAAAATCGCTCCCGACAAATCAGCGCCAGTCCAATCTGCCCGAATCAATCTAGCTTGAGTCAGATCGGCATGAACTAGGCTCGAATTAAGTAAATTAGCGTTACTTAAATCAGCGCCAATTAAATTAGCTCCGCTCAATTTACTATCGCTTAAATCAGCCCATCTTAAATTAGCTCCGCTCAGATCGGCCCATCTTAAATTAGCTCCACTCAGATTAGCTCCACTCAGATTAATACAACTGAGATTAGCTTGCCTTAATTCTACATCTCTTAAATTCGCACCCGTGAGATCCGCACGGCTCAAATCAGCACCATGTAAATTAGCGCCTTCTAAATTGGCAGCAGTCAGAGAAGCACCGCGTAAATTAGCGCTACCCAGATTAGCGCGACTGAGGTTTGCTTGTCTTAGTTTTGCTTCTCTGAGATCTGCACTACTGAGGTTAGCACCGCTTAAATTTACTCTACTCAGTTCGGCGCGAATTAATTCGGCGCGAATTAAGGCTGCTTGGATCATTTCGCACCCTCCCAAATCGGCGCGAATTAAGTTAGCTACATTCAAAATAGCGCGATTTAAGTTTGCCTTACTGAGGTTAGCGCCGCTTAATCTAGCTACGTTTAGTTTGGCGTGGCTGAGGTTAGCCAGGCTGAGATTTGCACCGCTTAAATTAGCCACGCTAAGGTTAGCCCCGCTCAAATTGGCACCAGTGAGGTTGACCGCACTTAAATTTGCTTCACTTAAGTTGACACCTGGAAAATCTCTTTCTCCTGCAGTGTATTTATTTAAGAATTCTTCAATTTCCATTAGGGCTACCCTGTTTGTGTCTAGATTGCCAAAAAGTTTATTTTAAGGATAGAGCGTAAAGCTTATATTATAACCATTTCTCAGTCTCTACCCGAATAATTTAGTTACATTACTGTATTTTTACTAACTTAAGAAAAATCTTTAATGAATTCACAAATTACATTGGCAGAAGGTAAGGAAATACTTTTCTGATTTATCACGATTTTCTTATTAGCTGCTGTCGAAGAAATCATAAGTCTTTTACCAAAATTTGGATGGTAGTAAACATTCAAAGGTTGGTCGCTGGAGTTGCTTAATATGGTACGGGTGGGAGCTTTAAAAAACGTGCCTTTTCTGATGTTTCTAGGAAACGATTTAAAAAGTTTATTTTTTTGGAGCCGCTCGAGCGCGTCAATGATTTCCGTACTAATTTGGTAAAGTTGTTCTTTTTCCCATCCATCGATATTGGTTAGTTCTTGATTTTGAATCATTTGGAGTAAAGTAGTAATATTTGTCTGAGTAGAAGCAGCATCGTCAAAGGGAGAAATCGCGACAAAAGCGATCGGAAATAATTCTCGATCGCTATCGGTTTTCAGTGTAATGGTAGTTCTGCGCTCGCCTACTTCGATGCTGGCTGGCCGACTGAGGCTGGCATATTCTTGAGCGAACTGATAGTAGATGCTGGCTAAAGCAAAGTTAGCTTCCTGGTCTAACGGACAATCCACGATAATTCGCAGAGTAGGTAATGTTTGATGGAAAAACTTTCTTGCTTCTTCGGGAGTGAGGCGATATATTTGGCTGCGATCGCCTTCCGGACTGAGGTCTAACCAATCACAGTTCATACCCTCAGTTTTCAAGCCAAAACGAGACACCGCATAGAGTTTAGCTCCAGTTAAAGTAGCACCCGTTAAATCAGCACCCACCCAATCTGCCCGAATCAAATTAGCTTGAGTCAAATCGGCGTGTACCAAACTAGTATTCAATAAGTTAGCATCGCTTAAGTCTGCACCGCTCAAATTTGCCCCGCTTAACTTAGCTTCGTTGAGGTTTGCCCATCTGAGATTAACGCTGCTCAGATCGGCCCATCTCAAATTCGCACCGCTCAAGTCCGCACCGCTGAGATCTGCTAAACCGAGATAAGCTTGTCTGAGTTCTGCACCCCGTAAGTCAGCCCCGCTTAAATCTGCCCGACTCAAGTCTGCCCCATGCAAGTTGGCCTGTTCCAAGTTAGCAAAATTGAAGCAGGTGCCTCTGAGATTAGTTTCGCTTAAATTAGCGCCAATTAAAGTAGCTAATCTCAATCTCGCTTCTCCTAAATCAGCACCGGTCAGATTAGCACCGCTCAAATCGGCACCGCTCAGATCGGCCCGAATTAGTTCTGCTCTGATCAGCGCGGCTTGTTTGAGTTGTGCGCCTCCCAAATCCGCCCGTACCAAATTAGCTACGTTGAGGATAGCTCCGCTTAAATTAGCATTAGTAAGATTAGCGCCGCTGAGTCTGGCTACGTTGAGTTTTGCTTGAGAAAGATTTGCATCGCTGAGGTTAGCACCGCTGAGATTGGAGATGCTGAGATTGGCTTCGCTTAAATTGGCTCCGCTCAAGTTAACGCCACTCAGATTGGCTTCACTTAGGTTGACACCAGTAAAATCTCTGGTTCCTTGAGCGTATTCTTTCAGAAATTCTTCTACTTGCATTCGGCTTCCTTGCAAACACCCCGACAGGATGGATAGAACTTTTGGCTAAACGAGTGCCAATAAACTGAACGGATGTTTAACCCTGCATGAATATTGGCATTTTAGAACGAGAATAAATTGGTAGACTGACAGGTTACTGCATTTTGGAGAGTTATTACCCTAGAAATAGCAGTTAGCACGCCTGTAATTAGTTCTATCCGATCTAGTTCATTGGCAGTTTGTCTTCCAAGTGCCAGCTAACCGATTTTTCAGGCTTTTCTGTTGCCTTACCAACCTTTTTGGGGAAACTGTCGATGCACGTTACCTGAATAGGCGAGAACTGCAAAACTGCCCCAAAACAATTTTGCGCTCTTATCCCAATTGTTAACGATCGGGGTAGCTAAGGTGTATGGCTCTTTTAAACTAAAAACAGCCACGATCGCAATAGGCTGTTTATGTCCTTATATTCTCAACTGAAACGATTTCTGGTTGGTGAATCTCTACCTACTAGCGCCCACGCTCATGAAAGATTAAGTAATGCTGCTGCATTAGCCGTTCTTTCTTCTGATGCGCTCTCGTCGGTTGCTTACGCTACAGAAGAAATTTTACTGGTACTGGTTGCTGCTGGTAGCGTTGCGCTTGCTTGGTCTTTGCCGATCGCAGTTGCGATTATTCTGTTGTTAGGAATCGTCGTGCTTTCTTACAGGCAAACTATTCGCGCTTATCCCAAAGGCGGTGGTTCTTACATCGTAGCCCGCGAGAACTTGGGCTTAATTCCCGGCTTGGTGGCGGGCGCTTCCTTAACGATCGACTACATTTTAACCGTAACGGTGAGCGTTTCTGCTGGGACAGCCGCTTTAACATCAGCTTTTCCGCAATTGCGATCGCTAACTGTCGAGCTTTGCGTAATTTTTATTTTCTTGCTCATGGTGGCAAATTTGCGAGGAGTAAGGGAATCAGGTCAGTTATTCATGATTCCCACTTATACGTTTGTTGCTAGTATTTTTATCTTGATCGGCATCGGATTTTATCGTCAGTTTACTGGTTATGTTCCCCCACCATACCCGGATCTACCAGTTAATGATTCTTTGAGTTTATTTTTCATTTTGAGAGCTTTTTCAGCTGGATGTACGGCTTTAACTGGAGTAGAAGCCATCTCGGATGGAGTATTAGCTTTTAAAAGACCGGAATGGAAAAATGCGCGGATTACGCTGCTATTTATGGGCGAAATTTTGGGCATTATGTTTTTGGGAATTACTCTATTAGTTCGCAGCTATCATATCGTTCCTGAAGAAGGACAAACAGTAGTTTCTCTGCTGGGGCGAGAAATTTTAGGTTCTCATCATCCTTTTTACTACTTTATTCAAGCTGCTACGCTGTTAGTGTTACTGTTGGCTGCTAATACTAGTTTTGCTGATTTTCCCAGGCTATGTTACTTTTTGGCACGGGATGGGTTTTTACCGCGACAATTAACTTTGTTGGGGGATCGATTAGTTTATTCCAACGGCATTATTTTGTTAAGTTTGTCGGCGGCGATTTTAATCGTGATTTTCCAAGGACAAGTTAATGCCATCATTCCTTTATATGCCGTAGGCGTGTTTACTTCTTTTACTCTTTCTCAAGCTGGGATGGTACGTCACTGGTTTAAAGAAAAAACCTCTGGTTGGCGTGCTAGTGCTTTGATGAACGGGTTAGGCGCGATCGCTACTACAGTGGTTTTGCTGGTGATCGTATCCACAAAGTTTTTATTAGGAGCTTGGATCGTAGTTATCGCTATTCCTTTAGTAGTTACCCTGTTTTTAGTTATCAAACGCCATTATAATTTTGTGGCATCTCGTCTTAGCCTTGAGGGAATAGCACCCCGCAGTTATATTCCCAGAGTAAAAACAGAAGTGGTGACTCACCCAGCCTTAGTTGTGGTTGGCCAATTAAACCGAGGAACTTTAGAAGCGCTGGAATACGCGCGTAGTATTGCAGATGAAATTGTCGCCGTTCATGTGGATGTTGGCAATACCGATCGACCCAAGTTGCAACAACGATGGCAACAGTTAGAGTCAGATATTCCATTAGTTATTTTGGAATCTCCCGATCGTTCGTTGATCGAACCAATTGTTGATTTCGTAAGAGATTTTGAAAAAAGACACCCCAATGTTTTATCGACCATAATTATTCCGGCGTTCGTGACTAGAAATTGGTGGGAAAGCATTTTGCACAATCAAACAACTTTATTTTTAAAAGCAGCTTTACGCGCTCATAAAAGTCGGGTAGTTACTACAGTAAGATATTACTTGTAAGTAATTAATTGTTGGTTGATGAATATCGGTATTGTGGGGTTGGGATTGATTGGTGGTTCTTTGGCTTGGGATTTAAAAGCTAAGAATCATCAAGTTTTGGCGGTGAGCCGTCGTCCGGAAACTTGTCAGCAGGCGATCGATCGCGGTATCGTCGATGATGCTAGCGTCAATTTATCGTTAATGGCAGCAGCCGAACTGGTGTTTGTTTGCACCCCCATCGGCTCGATTATTCCCACAGTGGAAGAACTGATTCCCCATCTTTCTCCTGAGACAATTATCACGGATGTCGGTTCGGTGAAAACGCCGATCGTAGAAGCTTTAACCCCTATTTGGCCTAATTTCGTGGGCGGACATCCGATGGCAGGAACGGCAGAAAGTGGTTTGGATGCTGCTTTATCTAATTTATTCGCCAACAGACCTTACGTGCTGACTCCCTCAGAAACTACTTCACCAGAAGCAGTTAAAAGAGTAGGGGAAATTACCGAACTTCTGCAAGCTAAACTTTACCTTTGTCGTCCCCAAGAACACGATCGCGCAGTCAGCTGGATTTCTCATTTACCGGTGATGGTAAGCGCTGCTGCGATCGATGCTTGTCTGAGCGAAACTGACTCAAATGTATTGGAATTAGCCAAAAATTTGGCTAGTTCCGGTTTTCGCGATACCAGTCGAGTGGGTGGGGGCAACCCGGAATTAGGCGTAATGATGGCGCAGTATAATCGGGAGCATTTATTGGGAAGTTTGCAACAGTACCGCAACAGTTTGGATCGGTTGATTTCCCTGATCGTTAACCGGGATTGGGCTGGTTTGGAAAATGAATTGCAGCGGACACAGCAAGGCAGACCGGAATTTGTGAAAGAGCTTAATTCCTAAACGGCGGAAGGTAGTTATCCAGTTAGATCGCGATCGGCTTTTTTTGCTTACTTGCTTCCTGTGAAAAACTCTGTATAGAGCGAGGAAGCTTTCTAGCAGGCGGAGAGAAAGTTTTCTATTTCTGGAGATGTCCGATCGTCAACCGCACATGATATTAAATCAATCTGGTAAATGGCTAGCAATTTACCAGTTTTCAGTTTTTCAATCCATATTCGGCCATTTATATAGCTATCGCGAATCTTTTGGATTGTTATTGTTATTAAAAGCCGCTTTACAGATGACTGATATAAACCTTTATTTTTTTTGCATAAAAAGTAATATATCTCTATAAATATACGGCTAAAAAAGTTAAGCTTGATACCAGAGCTTGGGTAAAAAATCAGTAGAATTAATAATTTACAAAATACCTCTTTAGGTAAAATGTAAAAAATATTTACATTCAGTAAAAATCTAGCGGTTATTCTGGGTAATCTATATTAATGAAAGATATTCCAGAGTAAGTATAATGCAATAAATGACGTTAAGAAAAATATCCTTTAGCACGATAAAATTATCTAATGAATACGATTAAAAGAAAGATTTTGAAAGAAAGGCGAGATTATAACGCTTGGGTTGCCAATGAAACTCTAGAAGACTATTCCTTACGTTATGCTCCCAAATCATTTAGAAAATGGTCGGAATTTTTGGTAGCCAATACAGCTTTAGGAGGCATTTCATTTTTAGCATTAGAAGCAATTGGCGGTTCTTTGATTATTAATTATGGCTTTGCCAATTCCTGCTGGGCGATTTTAACGGTTAGTTTAATTATTTTTTTGGCAGGGTTACCAATTAGTTATTACGCGGCCAAATACAACATTGATATAGATTTGTTAACTAGAGGTGCGGGTTTTGGCTATATCGGATCGACGATTACTTCTTTAATTTACGCATCTTTTACTTTTATTTTTTTTGCTTTAGAAGCCGCTATTATGGCTCAGGCATTACAACTGTATTTCCATTTACCTTTGACAATTGGTTATTTAATCTGTTCTTTAATAATTATTCCGTTAGTTTTTTATGGAGTTACGTTAATTAGCAAGTTGCAGTTATGGACGCAACCAATCTGGCTTTTGTTAATGATATCGCCTTACATTTTCGTGCTTTATAAAGAACCAGATTCTTTGAATAATTGGTTGAATTTTGCAGGAAATTCGCCTAGTGGTGCGAGTTTCGATCCATTATTATTTGGCGTAGCAGCAACGGTATCTTTTTCTTTAATCGGTCAGTTAGGCGAACAGGTAGATTACTTGCGATTTCTGCCTAATTGCCAAGAAAATAATCGATTTAAATGGTGGTTAGCTGTAATTTTAGCTGGCCCTGGTTGGATTATTTTAGGAGGAGCAAAGCAGTTAGGGGGAGCTTTTTTAACTGCTTTGGCGATTAATCATGGGGTAGGGTTATCGACAGCTAAAGAACCAGTTCATATGTATATGGCAGGATTTGCTTATATATTTTCCGATCCTGGGGTTGTATTGTTGGTTGCTACTTTATTCGTGCTGGTTTCCCAAATTAAAATTAACGTTACTAATGCTTATGCCGGCTCGCTAGCTTGGTCGAATTTTTTCTCCCGACTCACCCACAGTCATCCGGGACGAGTAGTGTGGTTGGTTTTTAATGTGGCGATCGCGTTATTGTTGATGGAGTTAGGGGTATTTCAGACACTAGAAGCTGTTTTGGGACTGTATTCTAATGTGGCGATCGCGTGGATCGGTGCGGTAGTCGCGGACTTAGTAGTAAATAAACCTTTAGGATTGAGTCCTTCTTATATCGAATTTAAACGAGCTTATCTGTATAACTTCAATCCAGTTGGATTTGGTGCGATGGCGATCGGTTCTGTAGTGGCGATCGTTTGTTTTCTGGGAGTCTTCGGTAATTACGCTCAAGCTTATTCTCCCTTTGTAGCTTTGATTTTAGCCTTTATGATGTCGCCTGCGATCGCCCTGATCACCAAAGGAAAGTATTATATTGCCAGAGAAAACCTTTATTCCCACATTAAAGATGATAATTTGCTCGTAACTTGTTGTATATGCCAACAGGAATATGAAACTGCCGATACCGCACATTGTCCGGTTTATGAAGGGCCAATTTGCTCTTTATGTTGTAGTTTAGATGCTCATTGTCACGATAGTTGTAAAACCTCTACTCTAAATTTCAAACAATTATTAAACCGCTTAGCTACTAGAATTTTTCAGCAGAAACTAGCTCCTCATCTAGGAATCAGAATTATTAAATTTATCGTATTTTATTCTCTATCTTCTATATTACTAGGGCTAGGTTTTGGATTAATTTATTATCAAGGAGTATGGCAGTCATCAGCAATCCCGATCGCAGCTTATCCGCTAATCAAGGGTGTGTTTATGACTTTATACGCTTCCTTGTTAGTTTTTATCGGAATTGGAGTTTGGTGGCTAATCTTGAGTGAAGAAAGTCGGGAATTGGCAGAAGATGAATTAGCCAAACAAAATGAACAACTCCAACAAGAAATTGCCGAACGCAAACAAGCTGAAATAGCTTTGCAAAAATTAACTCACGAATTGGAAATTCGAGTAGAACAACGGACTGCCGAATTATCCGAGGCTTTGAATATCTTAAAGCAAGCTCAAACACAACTCGTTCAAACAGAAAAAATGTCTAGTTTAGGGCAGTTGGTAGCGGGAGTAGCCCATGAAATTAATAACCCAGTAAATTTTATATGTGGGAACTTAGAGCATATAGATGATTATTTTGAAAGCCTTTTAAAACTGATCGAGGCTTATCAAAAAGAAATTTCAAAAGATTTACTAAAACCTTCCATTCAGCAAATTGAAGAAGAAATCGAACTAGATTTTTTGCAAGAAGATTTACCGAAATTACTCTCTTCAATGCGGATAGGAACAGACCGCATTCGGGCAATTGTATTATCTTTACGCAATTTTTCTCGGCTAGATGAAGCAGAAGTAAAAGCGGTGGATATCCATGCGGGAATAGATAGCACTTTAATGATTTTAGGACATCGGCTAAAAGCTTCATCAGAGCGCCCAGCTATTCAAGTGATTAAAGAATATGGCAATTTACCTTTGGTAGAGTGCTATGCCGGACAACTAAATCAAGTGTTTATGAATATTTTGGTGAATGCTATCGATGCTTTAGACGAACAAAGCCTCAGTCGTTCTTTTACAGATATTCAGGCTAATCCTCAGCAAATTATCATTCGCACGAGAGTTTTAAAAGCAGTGGAAAGAGTTGAGATTTCGATCCGAGATAATGGAATGGGAATGTCGGCAACTGTCAAGCAAAAACTGTTTGATTATTTGTTCACTACAAAACCTATTGGCAAAGGTACGGGTTTGGGATTATCGATCAGTCATCAAATTGTGGTAGAAAAACACGGGGGAAGCTTAAGATGTGAGTCTGAATTAGGTAAAGGAGCAGAATTTATTATTTCTATTCCCATTCGTCAAACTGCTCAAAATTATTCGTCCAATAGTATAGAATCAAGGTGTTTCATGTCTTAGCTTGGCACTCCGATCGCAAAAGGAGAGTGAAGCTAGCGGCAAACATAATGTAGGGTTTTCCCCCTTCTACCGTACTCGATCTTAAATAGAAAGACAGCTAAATAATTTTCACAATCAGTTAACAACGCTGTCACAAGGATGTCATAAAGAATCCTTACACTAAAAGAGTGTAAGTAACTAATGAGTTAGCAGTAGATATTTGAGATGCAAACGAAACAACCTAGTGATAATACTTCAGAGCAATTCGATCGTATACAATTGACTAATTTAAATTCGCCAACTCATCAACGCGATCGCTTTTCTTTTGCAAAACCACTTACTTACTTATCCCTAGTACTGCTGGGGGCTAGCCTCAGCTTTACGGGTAGCTATTTAGCAGCCCAAAATAGAACATCTTCTCTAAGCGCCGTAGCCCAAGCTTCGGTTAAACCAGTTAGTCAAACCGTACAAGCAAGTCTACCGATATCAGCCGATAGCAACTTTGTCAGCAATGTGGTAGAACAAGTGGGGCCAGCGGTAGTGCGGATTAATGCTTCCCGAACCGTAACAAATAGCGTACCGGAAGTTTTCAACGATCCTTTCTTCGGTCAATTTTTCGGAGGTGGGATATCCAGAATGCCCAGAGAAAGGGTTGAACGGGGTACTGGTTCTGGTTTTATTATTAACTCGAACGGCGATATACTCACTAACGCCCACGTAGTAGATGGTGCGGATAGGGTGACGGTAACCTTGAGAGATGGTCGCACTTTCCAAGGTAAAGTGATGGGTAGAGATCCGGTAACGGATGTAGCAGTGGTGAAGATTCAAGCGAATAATTTGCCGACTGTAAAAATCGGGAATTCGGATAATTTGAAACCTGGAGAGTGGGCGATCGCAATTGGGAACCCCCTTGGTTTAGATAACACCGTTACCACTGGCATTATCAGCGCTACAGGACGTACCAGTTCTCAAGTTGGCGTTCCCGATAAGCGCGTCAGCTTCATTCAAACAGATGCCGCCATCAACCCCGGTAACTCTGGTGGGCCACTACTGAATGCGGCTGGGGAAGTAATTGGGATGAATACCGCCATTATCCAAGGTGCCCAAGGTATTGGTTTTGCCATTCCCATCAATACCGCCCAAAACATTGCCGATCGATTAGTAGCGAACGGGAAAGTAGAACATCCATTCTTGGGTATCCAAATGGTAGACCTTACTCCGGAAGTCAAACAAAATATCAACAGCGACCCTAACAGTGGTCTAAGCGTAAATGAAGACCAAGGGGTGTTGATCGTGAGAGTAATGCCTAATTCTCCCGCCGCCAAAGCTGGATTGCGGGCTGGCGATGTCATCCAAAAAGTTAACGATCGATCGGCGAAAGATGGCAGAACCGTACAACAGATGGTAGAACAGAGTGGTGTTGGCGGTAACCTAAAAGTGGAAGTCAGCCGCAACGGACAGAATCTTTCTTTAGCCGTGCGTCCGGGTACTGTTCCAGCCGAGATGGAAACCGCACGGGAATAGTCAGGACCGATCGAACGAGAGGAAAAAATAGGGATATCTTGAGTCCTCTCAAGCTTTTCGCTGTTTGCTTGTTTTGCTTACCAATTTACTTTCTGGCGCGTTGCCAAAATAATAAACGTGACAGCGCTTGAGTGAAGTGGTAATTGATTGGGAGAATCTGATAGCTAAATGGTATATAGCAATCCTAAATGAATTGCGAACAACTAGACCCTACCCTAGCCCTCCCCTTACCAAGGGGAGGGCTAGGGTAGGGTTCATTACTCAAATAGGATGGCTATATTTTCTGGGATAGGCCGATCGCCTGTCCCTTTTTCCGTATTTGTTCGCTTTCCTTTTAGACAGGTCTTAAGTTTATAAGGATCTTATAATATTAAACTAACCTTTTAAACCAAGCTGTTTATTTTCAGGGACTTTTACCAGTGAAGATAATACAATATCTTGACAATCAACCCAAAGCTTTTGTGTTAATATTAGCTTCATTGCTACTAATATTAATTAGTTTAATTAATTATTTTGTGCTGCCTACTGATATTTATACCTCTATTTTTTACTTAATTCCCATACTGATTAGTACTTGGTACGGAGGAGATAAATTTGGTGTTTTCATGTGTTTTATGAGCGCTTTGGCATGGGTGATTTCGAGAGAAAACCATCTAGCCTATTCTTCCCCTAGCATTAATTATTGGAACGCTTCTGTAATTTTAGGTTTCTTTTTAACCGTTACGTATCTTTTGTCAGAATTAAAAAATGCTTTAGAAAGAGAAAGGAAGTTAGTCAGAACTGATGCCCTCACCGGAGTTGCCAACAGGCAAGTTTTTAACGAACTAGCTGCGATGGAAATTAAAAAGTCGCGTCGATACGGACATCCTTTTACAGTTGCTTACATAGATATAGATGATTTCAAAAATATCAACCACTACGGAGGTCATCAAATTGGTAATGCTGTCTTACAAGCGGTAGCTCAAAGTATCAAAAATTCTCTGAGAGAAACTGACATAGTTGCTAGAATTTGTGGAGATGAATTTGCAGTTGTTTTACCGGGCATTTCTTACGAAACGGCTCAAACAGTAGTAGGAAGAGTGCATAAACAACTACTAGAAAAGATGGACGAAAACAAATGGCCAGCTACTTTTAGTATTGGTGCGATTACTTTTCTTAATCCGCCTGATTCAGTAGATGAGATTATTGAAAAAACTGATTATTTAATATACTGTATCAAAAATGACGGAAAAAATAGACTAGAACACATCATTGAGGAAGGATCGTTTTAAGCTAGAGGAAGAGAGAATCGGAAAGTACTTCCTTTGCCCAATTCGCTTTCTACTTCAATTTTACCGCCTTGCAACTCAACTAAGCGGCGAGAAATTGCTAAACCGATCCCAGTTCCCCCAGAATTTCTGGCACGGGAACGATCGGCCCGAAAAAAACGTTCAAATACATGGGGCAAATCTTCTGGCGCGATTCCATTTCCCGTATCAATTACCGATATCCAAAGTAGGGGAGGTATCGTTCCGTTTTTACCGTTTTCAATACAAGCGCGAATTGTAATATATCCTTGAGAAGTATAACGAATTGCATTTCCCAATAAATTAACTAAAATTTGTTCCGTGCGATCGATATCAGCTAAAACTGGGGGTAATTGAGGAGGACAATCTAATTGCAAAACTGGCCCTTCTTCTAATAATTGATCGGCAAATTTCTGTACCAAAGATTCTAACAAAGGGTGTAAATTAACCGATTGTAAATTAATCGGCAAATATCCGGCTTCTGCTTTAGAAAGTTCTTGTAAATCGTTAACTAATCTTTCCAAACGCTTAGTTTCTTTGGCTAATTGCTGATAAATTTCTGACGATGGTACAATTCTGCTGTCTGCCAGTTCTTCCAAGTAACCGCGAATTACGGTAAGTGGCGTTCGCAGTTCGTGCGTCAAGTCGCCTATCAGTTCTCGGCGTCGTTGTTCCACATCTTCTAAACTGGAAGCCATGCGGTTAAAACTAATTCCTAACTGATGTAATTCGGGTATTTCTAATTCCGGCATTCGTTCGGTTAATCTGCCAGATGCAAACTTTTGGGTAATGTGTTCCATTTGTTTTAAAGGCTGCATGATACGTCGAGATACCCAATAACTCAATCCGCCAGCCGCCGTCGCACCTGCCACAAAAGACCATAAAGTAGTGCGACTCCAAGTATTCTCAAAACCTTGCACTAATTGAGTACGGGCGTAGCGTAAATTGTAGATTCTGTTTCTAGTTTCTATTTGTTGTAGGTGAAGAACGAACAAGCGAGGAGAAGATACTTTACCAATGATAACGAAGCTTCCTATCCCCACTACGATTACTAATAAATGGGAAAGGAATAAACGAGTTCCGAGATTAACTTTCATATTTAAAATTATATTGTTTTCTTTAAAGTTTTCTAAGTATCATTATTAACTTTTTCTCTTTTCTTTTTTCCCTTTCCCTTTCCCTCTCCCCTCTCTTTAAACAGGGTCTTCAAATTTATAGCCAATCCCTATTACGGTTTTAATAAAAGTAGGATTAGCTGGGTCTGGTTCGACTTTTTTTCGCAATCTAGCTACGTGAGTATCTACTACCCGTTCATCTCCAAAAAAGTCATCGCCCCACAGTTTATCAATCAATTGAGAACGATTCCAGGCGCGATTGGGATGGCTGATAAAAGTAGCTAAAAGATTAAATTCCAAAGTAGTTAAGTCGAGGGTTTCTGTTCGATCGGGATGTAGATGACGGCAGGCAGTGCGCTGGTCTACATCTAAGGTAAAATGCTGGGTGCGGTAAACTAAGTTTTGTCCGCCATGACGAAGACTGCGCCGCAGTAATGCTCTTACTCTAGCAACTAATTCTCTAGGACTAAAAGGTTTTACCATGTAGTCATCCGCACCAGTAGATAAGCCGATGACGCGATCGATTTCTTCCCCCTTAGCTGTCAGCATTAGAATATATGGGTCTTTGGGGCCAGGTTTTTGGCGGATGCGGGCGCATACTTCCAAGCCATCTAAGCCGGGGATCATCAAGTCAAGGAGGATCACGTCCGGTTGCTGTTCTTGGAATACTTGCAAGGCTGTCAGCCCATCTCGGCAATGGTAGCAGGAAAATCCTTCTGCTTCTAAGGCTAGTTGGATTAGTTTGGCAATTTCCGGTTCATCTTCAACTATTAAGATATTCATCTGGTGTCAATCGTGCAAAGTAAAATCGGCAATAATAATACTCTTTCACTAAAATGCTGCCATATTTGCGCTTTGTGGAGGATGTGTCGTCAACCTGTCACCATAGGTTGATGTCGCTGTAACATAATTGACAAAAGATTTGGCTAAAGTGTCAGCGTGGTCAACCAAAAGTGATAGGTAGCAGACGGTAGCGATACCGTTGAGTTGTAGAAAGAGCGATCGCAAAGATCGCTCTTGTTTATTGTTTATTAATTTATTGCCATGAAAATTTATCAAACTCGTTTGCGCCAATTACATCGAATCTTAGCCCCCATTATGCTTTTGCCCATTTTACTCACCCTGATTACGGGATCGCTGTATCAGATGGCAGAAATGGCAGATAAGCAAGCCGAATTCGATTGGTTGCTGGATGTACATAAGGGTGAGTTTGGCCCTTTAAATTTGGAGATGATTTACCCTTTCTTGAATGCCTTGGGTTTACTCACTTTGGCTATTACGGGAATTTTGATGTGGTGGAAGATGCGATCTTCTAGAAATCGTTCTCAACAAATGTAAGGAATTAGAATTCAGAATTCAAGAGTCAGAATTCTGAATTCAGGAGTCAGAATTCAGAATTCAGGAGTTAGAATGATAGCTTTAAAATTTGTTATAAGGTGGGCTTTTGCCCACCTTATTAATTAAGAAGCAGTTTGTTGCAATTGTTCGAGACGCGCTAAAACTTCTTTACTGTGAGTGACGGGATTTACTCCGGTAAATTCTTCGCGAATAATACCTTGCGGGTCAATAATAAAAGTATGCCGCAGGGAAAGATAACCTAACCAAGAACCGTAGGTTTTACTAACTTCTCCTTTGATATCAGCTAGGAGTGGAAATTTCAAACCTTCGGATTGACAAAATTCAGCGTGAGAGTCTACGGAGTCAGCACTGACGCCAATAATTTGGGTATTTTTCTGGATATATTGTGGCAAATCTTGCTGAAAGCGACGTGCTTCTAAAGTGCAACCAGAGGTAAAGTCTTTGGGATAAAAGTAGAGGACTACCCATTTACCGCGATAATCTGCTAGGGAAATTTGGCCTTTTCCGGTGTTTGTTGGTAGGGTAAACTCTGGTGCTGGTTGATTTAAAGGTGGCAGTTTTCCGCCCAGTGCTAAAGCAGATGGGGCGAAGTTGAACCAAATTAGGGTGGCTAAACAGAGGGAGAATAATATGTTGGGAAGATGACGATGAAGCTTCATGAGTGATTTTGAAGTTCTGGTTTACATAATTTTACGATATAGTTATGGCAAAAGTTCTATTTAATAGACATTTCTAGAAAAGATTGTAGTAGAGACGTTGTATTAAATGTTTCTACAATGGTTTCAGATAACGCATCTTTAGTGTTTGGAGATGTCTAATTAACCGCAGATGAACGTAGATGAACGCAGATGTATGGGATAGCCTTATTGTAGGGTACTCAGATGTCTAATGGATTGTGATAGAGATGGGGGAAAGATATGGAAATTACATCATAAATTAAAGGTAAAATATAAACTTGATTTGCAATTGCCAATCTGAATTTTCGCGTACTAATTCGATATGACGGATAAATTCGCGGAAGTAAAAACGGCGTTCGGCTTCTGATAAGTCTAACCAAAATTGAGGAATCGAAACGGCTTTGGCAGTTTCTTGTAAGTTGACGGGTGGTAATTGAGCGAGTTGTTGTTGCAGTTTGGCGATTTCCGTTCGCAATTTATAGGCGCGTAAGTCGGCAGTTTGGGGGTCTAAAATGCCTTTTTCTTGGAGGGCGGGAAGTTGAGTTAAGATGTCTTGTTGGGATGCGATCGCGTTTTTCAATTTTTCTTTAATTCCCCCCATATCGGGTAAATCCATCTGCGCCACTGCAACTGGTAATTCCCGACAAATCATGTCGATCGTTTTTTGCAACGCTTCCTGATAGGGAATTGCACGACATTTGGGACGTTTGGGGCAGTTATTGGGGCGCAGGTAAAGGTATTCTTTTGCTTGGCGAGGTGTACTTACGCGAGATACGATCGTGGGGGATTGGCACTCGCCGCAGAGGATCAAACCGGCTAAGGAACGCGGGGCGCTAGCAGTGCGAGAGGGTAACAAACGATTGCGGCGCAACAGGCGATCGATTTGGGCAGCTTCTTCTCTAGAAATAATCGGAACGTGAGTATCGGAAATAATTTGATTATTTTGATAAGCAGTATCGCCTCGATAAACTGGATTTGTTAACCAACGACGCCCGGTAGAAACTGATATTTTTTTACCGTATTTTTTAGCTAAATAACGCACTGCCCCTCGTAAAGAAGCATAAAGCAAAAATTGTTCAAAAAATTCTTTCACGACGGGTGCGGCACTTTTATCAATTACGTATTTATCTTTACTTCGTCGATAACCGTAGGGTGCTTTACCGGGCGGCGGAGAAGCTTTTAATCTGCGGCGGGCGTGTCCTTGTCGGATGCTTCGACTACGATGATAAAGTTGGATTTCTTGCAGCAATTTTAGAAAGTTCGATCGCAGATTGATATGAGCGAGAGAAGTTTGTTCGGTGGTAATTAATTCGATGCCAAGGTATTCTATTTGGGTGAGAAAATCACATATTTCTTCTAATGTATCGCCTAGTTCTTCTACTCTTCTGACTAATAAATATTTAGGTGGTTCTATTTGGCAGTCTTGCAATAGTTGCTTTAATTGTTGTCGTTCTCCTAAATCTTGGTAAATTCGTTCTACTTCGGTTCCCCAAATGTTAGGATCGGCAGCCGTTTCTAATAATGGATCGCTGTAGGAATAAGCAATATTTTTCATCTGGTAGTTTGGTAATTGGGAAAGGATTACTTAGCCGATCCAAAAGTTATTTTGAGGGGGTTTTACTACAGATAAACACAGATATAGATGTAGATTTATCGCGAAGATTGAAAAATTCCCTTCCCCCTTGAACTCACTCACTTAATTCAATGATGTTACCATCTGGGTCATGGGTAAATAGGGCGGGTCTACCGGAAGCGCTCATTTGTACTTGATAGCCATGCTCTAGTAATTTTTGTTTGGCGCTGTCTAAGTTGGTGACAGAAAAAGCTAAATGCCGATTGCGCCCCCATTTTTCTTGATTTACTAAGTCAGAAAGTAGGGAATCAGCGACAATTAGATGAATTTGAAAGTCGCCGATTTGATACCAAATTCCGGGAAATTTGAGGGGTCGTTCTACTTTTGGGAGTCCTAGAACATCAGTGTAAAACTGTTCGGATTTTTCTAAGTTGGAAATCAGGATGGCGGCATGGCGAAATTCGGTGATTTGCATATATATTCGGGGTATAGCTGTTTTTTTTCCATGCTAGCGCGGTTTGATACCTTTCCTAGATGCTGCGATCGCGTTATCTTGTGGGAGAACGAATAACGTTAAAGGAGGTAAGGGTAATGCAAGGCAAGCAAGTTTTACTGACTGGCGGTACTGGTGGATTGGGATTGGAGGTAACGCTTTTGCTATTGGCTCAAGGTGCAGCCAGCATCACCATTCCTTATCGCAATTCCCAAAGCATCGAACGGCTCAAAAGCATGATTCCTCCTGAGGATTTGGCAAAAATTCAATTTATACCTGCTAACTTAACAGATGAAGGGTCTGTAGAAAATGTCATCAATCGCATGGAAAGGGTGGATGTGTTAATTCATCTGGTGGGAGGTTTTGCAATGGGTAAAACTGATGAGTTCAGCTATACAGATTGGAAACAACAGTTAGATTTAAACTTAAATACTACTTTTTTAGTTTGTAAATATAGTTTGAGAAAAATGTTGCAAAATGGCTACGGGCGTATCGTCACGGTGAGTTCGCGGGGTGCCGAACAACCGGGGGCTCAAATGGCTGCTTATTGTGCGTCTAAAGCAGGAGTGGTAGCATTAACTCAATCGATCGCGCAAGAAACTAAAAATACTAACATTACTGCTAATGTCGTTCTCCCCAGCGTAATTGACACTTCTGCCAATCGGGAAGCTATGGGGACAGAAGATGCTGACAAGTGGGTAAAACCGCACTCTTTAGCACAAGCGATCTGTTTTTTGGCTTCCGAAGCGGCTAAAGATATGCGCGGTGCGGCGATTCCGGTTTATGGGGACATATAACATGGAAACGCCCTATTCAAGGACACCGTGCAAAAAGCTAAGTTACTTTTCTGGTTTCTCTTTCCCTGTTTACTTTTTTCCCAAGGGATATCACTAAGTTTGCCAAAAATCAAGAGGGTAGTTTATTATCAAGTAGCTGATAACGATTGCCCGATTTACAGTGGTTGCGATCGTCAGGGTTAAAATATAACAAGAGAAAATTACTTTGGAAATAAGCGCTAAATATTGAAAGGTGCTTAGCAAAAAAAAGCAAAGTTGAATAAAATATATCTGCTTCAAAAAAAAGGGGTTAGCATGGCTGAAATTACCAAAGAAGAAATGAGGGAAAGACTGGGAAATATTGACCAGATTCGCGATATTATTTTTGGCCCTCAATTGCGGGAATATGACAATCGTTTCGATAAGATCGAATCAGATATCTCTTTGTTACAACAAGAGATGCGCGATCGCATCGATCAGGTGAAAACTGTTTTATCGACTGAAATCCGTTCGGCAGCTGATTCGGTCGAGAAAAAAGTAAAATCTCTCAACGTAACTACACAGGAAGAAATTGCCGATTTGCGGCAACAACTCGATCGCATTACCAAGAAATTTTCTAATACGATCGAATCCCTGGATGAAGCGATTGATAACCAAACAAACTCTATTCGGGATGAACTCAACCAAGCAAGAACCAAACTCCAAGATGAAGTGCGGGTTTTGCGGGGACAGGTTTTTGAAGAGTTAGAAAGACGCTTCTCAATGATGAGAGAAGATAAACTGTCGAAAGACGACATGGCAGAGTTCTTCTTTGAAATTGGTATGAGGATGAAAGGCAACGAATTTATTCCTCAGTTAAAAGAAGCAGTCGAAACGGATGTTTATGCTACTGATGTCAGGTTTTTAGAGGAGGGGAAAAACTGGTAATAGGTTAACCTAAGCCATCAGAAAGCCGAGCGGTTTTAAATCATTATTCCTTCGCTCGGTTTTCAGTACTTTCAAACATATGTATAGTTGACGAAAACTGTCAGGGATAGCATATGAATTCAGCGAAAAAAAATCCAGCCGATCGCGAACGGCTGGACGCTTTAATATATGAATCGGATGAAAAAGAACAGGCATCAGAAACATTACCCGAACTAGATGCTTTAGTAAATTTATTGTACGAACTAAACATCCTCAAGCGGAAACAAAAACCGCAGCCGGAGTTAGCGCCATATAAACAAGAAGATACTATTAATCATCCAGCAGTAATAGATTCTGAATTAATTGAAGGCTGGGAAAATTCCCATAACTCTGCTTCGCAGGCAAAAGAAGAAGTCGAAAATTTATCAGAAAATCCGTTAAATTCCTCAGCAGCAACCAAAGATAAAAATTCTACTGAAAATTTTAACTTTTCAGTGGAATTAGCAGAATCAATATCAAATTCGATCGATAATATAGATGAAGATTGGCATTTGCAAGGTAATGGCTATAGGCGGCAAGAAGAAATAGAAAATGCCAATGGTAAAAGCAGCTTATTAAATACGGCTTTAGAAACTTCTAATTTGCACGAGCAACGCCAGGAAAATTCGGCAGTAGAACATACAAGTTTGGGATCGGTATCAGAAGATCCGCTGAAAGCACTTTTTGCTTTACTTTCCACAAATTTAACAGATACTAATGTTTCTAAAAGCGAGGAAGCACCAGAACAAAAACTGGCAATTGACGATCGCCAAGCAGAAACCCCTGTAGAAAATGGGTCTGATTTAACCTTGCCATTGATTGAAAATTTAGTAGAAATAGATCGCGATTTAACTAAATTAGATCGATTAGATGAACTGGAAAACCAGGTAATCGAAATTTCTAAATTAGAAGATGCCATAGTAGAAAAAAATCATCACCAACAGACTAAATCAGAAGTTCAAGAAGAAAATGTCGAGGAATTATACGACGCCTACAAACGTTTGCAAAGCTTGTTGATCGGGCCAGAATTAGGCGAATTTGAAAGTCTCATTACTAATGTCGAGCAGAAAGTCAAAAAGGTTGAGACTCAAATCAACGATCCTACCGAATTAATCAATTTATTATTACCAGTAATTTCCGAACTGTTAAGCAAAAAAATAGCCGAATCGCCGGAATCAAAGGAATCAATTACCGAAGCAATGATTCCGATCGTAGATGAATTAATTAAAGGAAAAACTCAGGAGAATAGAGAAGCAATGGGTAAGGCGATCGCCAACGCTTTACCCATTGCAATTACAGAGCAAGTTCGCAACAATCCAGAGGAATTTGCCAAAGCGATCGCGCCCGATATAGCGGCTGCTATTAAAGAACAAATCCGGCTGAAAAAACAAGCAATGGTAGAGGCGCTTTATCCAATTATTCACGAAGTAATTGAGAGCAAACGCCAAGAAGATATAGATGCAATTAGTGCGGCGATCGCGCCTTTGTTACCACCAGCAATTTCCGAACAAATCCGCAATTCTCCTCAAGAAATCGCCCAAGCAATTGGCCCGGAAATGGCAGCGGCGATTCGAGAACAAGTTAGGCTAGACCGAGATGCCATGATCGAAGCACTAGCACCGGAAATGGGCAAAACGATCAAAGCACAAATCGAAATCGAACGAGATGCGATGGTAGATGCTCTTTATCCGGTAATTGGCAGTACGATTTCCAAATACATGGCAGATGTCGTTCGTACTATCAATGAAAAAATCGAAACGACTTTAAGCATGGAAGGATTTAATCGGAAACTCCGCGCTAGGATGCAAGGAGTTTCCGAAGCCGAACTGATTTTAAAAGAAGCAGTTCCCTTTACTATTCGGGCAGTCTTTTTAATTCACAAACATTCTGGCTTAGTCATTTCCGAAGCACAAAATGCCAGCAAGCAAAAATTAGAATCGGAAATGGTAGCTGGAATGTTAACCGCTATTCGCAGTTTTGTAAATGATTGTATTGCTCAATCTGGAGATGTCTCGGAAATTGACGCGATCGACTACGGCAACTCTAAGATTATCCTGGAAGTAGCAGGATACTGTTACCTAGCAGCAGTTACCCAAGGAGAAACTCCCCAATGGTTTATTTACAGGACACAGCAATCTCTTTACAGCATTGTTGAATGCTGCGGTGATGCGATCGAAAACTATCAAGGAGACCCTTCAGTTATTCCAGAAAACGTCAATCAAATTTTAGAAAATTTAACCAATATTCAGCGCAAAAAAGAAAAGAAAAAAACAATCCCCGCAGGTTTACTAATTGTCGGTTCAGTGCTAGCAAGCTTAACGCTGATCCCTTGGGGATATTATCAGTATCATCGGGAAATGGACAACCGCATCGAAGAAGAAACTGCCCTCGCTTTAGCATCAGCACCAGAGTTAGCCGTTTATCGTCTTGCTGTGGAAGTTAATCAAGGTAAAGTGGAATTAGCCGGAAAATTGCCTAATGAATATCTGCGTCAAAGAGCAGAACAAATCGCTCAAAAAGTAGCGGCGACCAAACCGTTAGAAAATAAAATAATCGCCGTTGAAGTACCTCCCGACCCCGTATTGGTAGCATCGGAAGTGAAAAGAGTAACATCTATTCTCAACCAAACAAACGGCGTTACTATTTCATCTAGTTATGCAGGGGGGAAAGTGACCGTAGAAGGAAAAGTAACGCAAGTTGCCGACAGCCGAAAAATTACCCAAGCTTTCCAACAAATTCCGGGAGTAAAAACCGTTAGCAACACCGTCCAATTACAACAACTCTCTCTTCCCGTTCGCATCTACTTCGATGCTGCTTCCGCCGAATTAAAACCAGGAACTAAAAAGGAAATTGCCCAGGTCAAAACTTTTTTAAATCGTTATCCAGAAACAAATCTCAGAATTATCGGGCATAGCGATCTGACAGGCGATTATATCAAAAATCAGCAGTTGGCTCTGGCACGGGCTGAAAAAACCCGACAAGCTCTGATACAGCAAGGCGTAGATCCCAGGCGATTGGAAGCGGTAGCCACACCAAATCCACCGTTAGGGCTAGATTCTCGGCAACCTCTGTGGTTAAGTAGATGTGTACAGTTTCAGCCAGTTTCTCTAGGTGTTAAGCCTAAGTAAAGTTAATATGCCTGTTATTTCTAAAAAAATTTGTCTCGTCGGTGACTTTGGCGTTGGAAAAACCAGCTTAATTCGCCGTTTTGTCGAACGGCAATTTAGCGATCAGTATCTCTCTACAGTGGGAGTGAAAATTTCTCGGAAAACTGTGGAGTTGGAAAATCCGAAAGATGGGGAAACAATAAGCCTACAGCTAATGATCTGGGACTTGGAAGGGCATACTAAGTTTAAGGCGATCGCACCTTCTTACTTGCAGGGGGCTAGCGGTGCAATTATCGTTGCTGATGTTACCCGTCAGGAAACGATCGATCGCTTAATCGAACATATAAATTTATTTCTTTCTGTTAACCCCAAGGGCTATATTATCATCGCTTTGAATAAATCAGATATGCTAGAAGAAGAAAAAATGGCCAAATTAGTTAGCCTTTATCAATTTGAAGAACAGGAGAGAGTAGTATCAACTTATTCTACCTCAGCCAAAACAGGTAAAGATGTTGATGAAATATTCCAAAAAATCTCCTATCAAGTATTAGTTAATTAACACAATTAAATGATTTGAAAATCTCACCACTATGCAATACTGGGTTCTGGACAGAATTTTTAACAAACCTTCGAGTCCGCGCCATATGGAATATTTGGCTGTGGATGAAAACTTTTTTATTTTAGATAGTTCAGAAGGAATCGCGAGATTTGCCGATTGTCCCGATGAAGTAGGATTAGGTAAAGATGTCCGCCTCAGTTTTCCGGAACTGATCGGAGTAGAAGATACCCTGATCGATATTCTCAGCGGCAAGAATGAGAGTTTTGATTTAAAAGGAATTGCCCGTTCTTTGGTAGGACAATCTACCCCTTTATATATTGATATCTATTGTTTGAGCGATCGGGAAGAATTAGAAAATCGTAATAGATTGCTGATTTTGATCGAGGATACCACTGAAAGGATGGTGTTGGAACAAACTTTAGTACAAAGGGTCAATGAAGCAAATCTTTTATCTAGTGCTTTAGCTGCATCCAGAGATTACATTGATAAAATTATCATCTCAATGGCCGATGCCTTATTAGTAACGAGTTTATCAGGGAAAATAAAAAGAGTCAATCCGGCTGCTATTAATTTATTTGGTTACGAAGAAGCAGAATTAATCAATCAACATATTTCTGATATTATTATAGATAATAACTTTTCAATAGAAGAAAATCAGCAATATTTATTAGCGACTAAAGAAGTAATTGAAAATATAGACTTGCTTTGTCAAAATAAAACTGGTAATCGGATTATTGTAGGTTTTTCTTGTTCTGCTATTCAGACCGATATAGAGGAATTTCAAGAATTTGTTTATGTGGGGCGGGACATCACCGATCGCAAAAGCGCGGAGGAAGAAATGCGTCACTCTCTAGCGAAAGAAAGGGAGCTAAACGAATTAAAATCTCGCTTTGTTTCGATGGTATCTCATGAATTTGGTAATCCGCTCAATCGAATTTTACTAGCAGTTGAATTATTGCAAGATTACAATGCGGAATTGACAGAGCAGGAAAAAAGCGAATATTTATACCATATTCGCTCTGCTACTGAAGAAATGGGAAAATTATTAAATGACGTGTTGCTGATTGGCAAAGCAGAAGCCGGAAAAATCGAGTTTAATCCCTCCCCGATCGATTTGGTAAAATTCTGCAATGATTTAATCGAGCAAGTTAAAATGAGTGGGGGTAGCCACCCCACAATTAATTTTGTTTATCATGGATTACCCGTGAGTGGAAAAGCAGCAAACGAGCTACCTTCAATGGATCGAAAACTGCTTCAGACTATCCTCGTTAATTTACTTTCTAATGCTATTAAGTATTCGCCCCAAAGTAATCCGATCGAGTTAAAACTAAGTTGTGAAAACGGACAAGCTATTTGGGAAGTTAAAGACCAAGGAATTGGGATTCCTCCAGAAGATTTAGAAAAATTATTTGCAACGTTCCACAGAGCAAAAAACGTTGGTAAAATTCCCGGTACGGGATTGGGATTAGCCATTGTCAAGCAATCGGTCGATGTTCACGGTGGGGAGATAAAGGTAGAAAGCCAAGTGGGAATCGGAACTAAGTTTACGGTTATTCTTCCTTTGCATCAAATCAATCAAATCAATCTTGGATAAATTGAAGGGAAGTACGGGATATACCACTTCACTTAAACGCTGTCACTTTTAATTTTGGCAGGGGGCAGGGGGAAAGATAAATAACACGGTTAAAGTGAATTGATAATAGAAACCCGGTTTCTTGAAGAAACCGGGTTTCTGTTAGCAGTTATGTCTACCTCATTCATTTGGCAAGCGCTGTCAGGAACTAGCAGTCTCTTTAGCTGCTTCTCGCAGCCGCTCCACATCGCGCATCGGTGGCGCACCGAAGAGCCGCTTGTACTCCCGGTTAAAGTGCGAGGCATCGTCGTACCCCACTCGGTAAGCAGCACTGGTCGCGTCCAGGTTTTGCCCCAGCATCAGACGGCGAGCTTCTTGGAGCCGCAGTTGCTTCTGGAACTGCAAGGGACTCATGGCAGTGACAGATTTGAAGTGATGGTGAAAGCCTGAAACGCTCATACCAAGCTCTCGTGCGATGCTTTCAATCCGTAGTGGCTGGTTAAAGTCTTTGCGAAGTCGATCGATCGCTCTGGCGATGTGGTGGGTGTAGCCACCCAAAACGGCAATTTGACGAAGCCGATTCCCTTGCTCTCCCATCATTAGTCGATAAATGATTTCCCGCTTAATCGATGGTGCGAGAATATGAGCTTCCCCAGGGGAATCTAGAAGCCTGACGAGTCGCACTACGGCATCTAACAAATTGGCATCCAACGGACTGACATCGATCGCTTTCACATCAGCACGGCTGCGCGATGGGGGATATCCTGCCTCGACCATGACTGAGCCCACCAGGGTGGGGTCGAGATCCAGACGAAGGCTGAGGTACGGTTGCGTCTTGGAAGCTTCCAAAATTTGGCTGACAATGGGGAGTTCAGCCGTAGCCAGCAGATAGTGCATCGGGTCGTACTGATAGCGATCGTTGCCCAGAAGCACTTCTTTACTGCCCTGAGCGATCGCGCAAAAGGCAGGAACAGAGACACTATGAACGCATTCTGAAGGGGAAGAAGTGCGGTTGAAGTGCAATCCTTTCAGGGTTTCGATCGTGCCATCCCGATCGATCGCACGGGCAATCCGCTCAGTCAGTTCTTCTCTGTTGGCTTGCGCTCTCTGTGCCTCGCGTTTTGCCTGTCGGTCATCGATAGCGCATTTGTCGCTCGTTTTGGCAGCGTTCATTTCTAAGTTTTGCAGGATCGTACAACAATCTTAGACGATCGTTCTATTGCTTGTCCTTGAGGATTCCTACAATGAAGCTTAAGCAATCAAAAACGATTCTGGCTTCTGGTAAGGATTCTGGATTTTTATCCAAAAGAAAACACCGTTGCGATCGGGCAAGGAACTCGCTGACTGACCACCAGAAATGACATTAAAGCTAACCTTGCTTCTTAAAAAAATCCATCCCTACTGATAGAGCAGGAAATCAGCGCTCAATTTCTACGATTGGGACAGCCATCTAGATGGCATCAAGTGAAGAAATTTCAGAAAATTGATATCTAGGAGCATCAATCTATGTATAACGCGAAGGCTTACTCCGCAGCTAGTGCGACATCGCCGTTGGCTTCAGATACGATCGCGCGGCGCGACCTAACCGAACGCGACGTGCAGATCGAAATCCTCTTCTGCGGCATCTGCCACTCCGACCTTCATTCGGTGCGTAACGAGTGGAGTAGCGTCATGCCCACTGTTTACCCGATCGTCCCCGGTCACGAGATGGTCGGTCGCGTCACCAAAGTCGGCTCGGCAGTTACCAAGTACAAGCCCGGAGACCTCGCCGCAGTCGGCTGCATGGTCGATTCTGACGGTAGCTGTCCCCAGTGTAAAGCTGGTTTTGAGCAGTTCTGCCCGAACTTAACCCTTACCTACAACTCCACGGACAAGCACAAGACCGCTCCGGTTACTTACGGTGGCTACTCCGATAGCATCGTCGTCGATGAACGCTTCGTTCTGCGCGTTCCGTCCAACCTCGACCTCGCTGGAGTCGCACCGCTCCTGTGCGCTGGAATCACGACCTATTCGCCCCTGCGCCACTGGGGTGTTACCGAAGGCAAGAAAGTTGGCGTGGTCGGCCTCGGTGGATTGGGTCACATGGGCGTGAAATTTGCCCGTGCGTTCGGAGCCCATGTCGTCGTCTTCACGACTTCACCCGACAAGAAAGAAGACGCGCTCCGCCTCGGTGCCGATGAAGTAGTTGTCTCCCGCAATAATGAAGAAATGCAGAAGCACGCGGGCAGTTTCGACTTCATCCTCGACACCGTATCCGCCAAGCACGACATCAACGCTTATCTCAACCTGCTTACCCGCGACGGCAATATCACCCTTGTCGGCGCACCCGAGAAGCCCCTAGATATCTCGGCATTCAGCCTGATTATGGGCCGCCGCAGTCTTTCCGGTTCAAACATCGGCGGCATCGCTGAAACTCAGGAGATGCTGGACTTTTGCGGTCAGCACAACATCACCGCCGATGTCGAAGTCATCCCGATCCAGAAAGTCAACGAAGCTTACGAGCGACTGCTCAAGTCTGATGTGAAGTACCGCTTCTGTATCGATATGGCATCCCTGAAATCTGCATAATCGGGGTGTGCCTTTTTTAGTTGGATTGCTGGCGAGATGATATCGATTACCTAAATATTTGCTAAAGATGCTTGGTCTGGGCGGGTGTTGACTTTAATCGTATTCCTTTTGCATCAAAGATTTTGGCTAAACCCGCCTATACCCATTTGGATTAATTATTTGTGTAAACGATATTATTTTCTGGTATACCGATGTTTAACACCGATCGGGAAATACTCCGGGTCTGCTGTTAATGCTAAGGCAACTTGCGGCATCTGATATTCCAAAGGAACGTAGTTAGCAAACTCGCTGTTGAGTCTTTGCAGTTGAGAGAGAATAGAAGATGCGATCGCGTTTTTCTTCTCCTCGTCACCTTCCACCCCAGGTGCTAACTCCACCACTACAGACAAGAACTTATTGCGATCGTCATCTTCTTTAACTTGCAGCACGAATTTACCAGTTACCAACTCTCTAATCCCAGGTTGTTCTAATCCTACCGTCACGTTTTCCGGATAAATATTGGCACCAAAATAAGAAACTGTAAAATTAGAACGTCCGAAAACATAAACGAAAGGCAACTGATGAATTCCTCTATTTTCCCCTAATTCTGCGAGGGGATCGAAATTCCATTTCCTGAGAAAATTCAGCATTTCATCATAACTAACGATACCCCCGGTATCCAAAATGTTATAACGTACCAAAGGAATCCCATTATCGCCAGAAAATAGCAAATTCTTGTCAATTACTTCAAAAAAGCGCTGACAAGGATCGTACTGTACCAGGGTGGGAAGTCGAGATTCCCCAAATAATTCTTTAGCCGCTTCTGGATGATTCGCTAAAAAACGACGAATGCAAATACTCAGCGGCGTTTCATTTCCTAAAACTCCAGCATCAGCCGTTCCGTAAAGAGAAGCCGAATCGTAATAAAAGTTACACGCTCCCACTCTTTCGCCTACCAAATTTCGCCACTCTTCACTAAAAACTTCTCCTGCAAAAACCATTTTTACGCGATATTTTTGCCACTCTAATCCACGGGAAATTCCCGTATCGATGACATCCTTAATAAATGGTGGATATCCTAACAAAACAACTTGCTCGAACGCCTCGCCCAATTCTTGCACTACCCGAAAAATTTCTTCTTTATTGTTACCCGGTGCGATTACCGTAACGGGATAACCTTTACTGGCGAGATAGCGGCAGCAATTAGTCGTATATATGCCACCTACCCAAGTTCCTAAAGTGAAACAAATTACCGCTAAAGTGCGACGAGTGTCCGCGTGAAAACTATCGTGAAATATTTGCTCGAATCGAGTGGCAATTTGCAATTCATCTGCCAAAAAACGCGGCCAAAAAGTAGGTTTGCCCGTTGAGCCAGATGAAACTGCGATCGTATCGCAAGTTTCCAATTGTCCGTAGCGGCACAATTGAGTTAACGGATAAAGCTTCAAGTAATTTTCTTTGGTAATGGGGGGCAGCTTTTGGAAATCCTGGTAAGTTTGGATCTGGGCAGCATCAATGTTGTTTTCTGTTAAAAAATTTTGGTAAGCCGGCACCGAACTGGCAACAGAATGAAACAAAGCTAAAGCGGCTGATTCTGCATTAGCTTTGCTATTTCGTGCGAGCAAATTTTCCATTGGCGTTGTCAAAAATTCTTGAAACGCGCTAATTGCCCGTTGACGCTGTTCTTCTTTCATGGCTGCTACCAATTTTAATCCATCTACCAAAATTGTAATGGATTGGGAATATGGTGGCTATCAATCTAAGCAGATAGCTTACTTGGGATAATAGTTCGGAATTTGCGAATCGATAACTTATCTAATTGAGATTTTTTCTCTCCTCACTACTGAATTTACTTATCGCTATTTCAACATATTTGACTGCCAATTAGCTATTTTCCAATCTCCAGTATTATTTTTGCAAAGATAGCGCTCGTTACTAATATTAGGATTGTTCATCAGGTAATCATGCAGCCAATCACAGCTATGGTTAATTAACTGATCGAGATTTTTATATTGGGATGCAATTAGATCTAGATTCCAAATAACTATTGTTTGGTCTGTACTGGCAGAAGCTAGCTTTTTCCCATCGGGGGAGAAAGCCACACTTTTTACCCAATCATTATGAAGCGATAAAGTTTTTATTAAAGTTCCATCAACGCTCCAAAGCTTTACAGTTCGATCGGAACTTGCAGAAGCAATCATCTTACTATCAGGTGAAAAGCTGATGCTCCAAACAACTCCTTCATGACCATTCATCGTATTAAGCAGTACTCCATATTGATTCCAGAGCTTAATTGTTTTATCTGCGCTAGCTGTAGCAATGAGCTTACCATCTGGGCTAAATTTCACATCTTCGTACCAATCATCTCCCGCAAGAGTTTTGTAAAAAGTATAAGAGACACCATTGGCAGAGCGTTTCCATAGTTTCACAGTTCGATCGTCACTTGCAGAAGCAATTAATTCATCTTCAGGACTAAAAGCAATACTTTTTACTCTAAATTTATGCCCGATTAAAGTTTGTAATAAAGTGCCATCTAATTTCCAAATTTTAATTGTTTTGTCATCGCTAGCAGAAGCAATTAACTGACCATCATGACTAAATTTAACACTATTAACTTTATCCTGATGCCCTTGAAAATTGGCCACTAGTGTCCCGTCTTTTTTCCAGATCTTTATTGTTTTATCGTAGCTACTAGCGGCAATTAATTTACCATCCAGAGAAAAAATTACGTCTCTGAATTCGGCTTGTTGTGCTTCTAAAGTTTTTTCTAGAAAGCCATTCTTATCCCAAAGTTTAATGGTATAGTCATTACTAGCGGAAGCAATAGTTTGACTATCCGGACTAAAAGTTACACTTTGTACGCTAGAAGTATGTCCTTCCAGCTTCAAAAAGTAACTTCTATTATTGCGGTAGATTTTAATAGTTTTATCTGCACTAGCCGTAGCAATAATTTCTTTATTGGAAGCCCAGGCTATAGCTGTAACATCAGCGTGATGACCGTATAAGGTTTCCTGTAAAGAACCATCAGAATTCCAAATTTTGGCAGTACCGTCACCACCAGCTGATAAAATCAGCTTGCCTGAAACACTAAACTTAACACTATAAACCCAATTATTATGGGCGTAAATATTTTTTATCAGCTTGCCATCGCGACTCCACAACTTAATAGTCCCATTGTTACTAGCCGAAGCAAGCGTCTGGCCATCTGGACTAAAAGTAACAGAATTAATTCGATCGCTATCTGGCTGGAAAGTTTTCAATAGCTCCCCATTAGCACTCCAAAGCTTAATAGTTTTATCATCGCTAGATGATGCGATGGTTTTTCCATCCGGACTAAAAGTGACGCTATTAACCCAAGATTGATGCCCTCGAATAGTTTTTAGCAAAGTGCCGTTAATTTGCCAAAGTTTAATAGTTAGATCGTCGCTACCCGTCACGATAGTCTGTCCGTCAGGACTAAAATTGACGCTATTAACAGAATCAGTATGACCGTTGAATGTTCTGATTAACTGCCCGTCTAAATTCCACAATTTAACTGTTTTATCAGCACTAGCTGAAGCGATGGTTTTTCCATCCGGACTAAAAGTAACAGAATAAACAGGGCCTTGATGACCTTCAATGGTTTTTATGAGTTGTCCGTCAAAATTCCAAAGCTTAATTGTTTTATCCTTACTAGCGGAAGCAATTATTTTGTTATCTGGACTAAAATTGATGCTCCAAATTTTATCTTGATGTCCTTCTAAACGGTTGCGTTCGTAAATTTTATAAGCTACATCTTGGAGAGTTAGTGCTGTCTGATTTTTCTGTTCTGGGAATTTCCAAGTAGCATTTTGCAACTCTTTGCCTGCTTTTACAGCAGCGGTCAATGCTCCTAACTCATCATGACTTTTTAAGCGAACTTTTGACAAGGCTGTTAATGCCATAATTCTATCTTCTTCAGCTTCCATTTGATGTAATTTGGCGACTTGAAACTGATAGAAAGCCAAAATAGCTAATCCAGTGGTTACTACTAAACTGGCACCAATGGCTGCGATCGTTCTTTTTTGTTGCTGAGATTCTGCTCGACTGCTGGCGGTAATATACTGAGCTTGTAGCTGAGTTGGCTTTGGTTTTTTACTTAAACTTCCGATTAGCCATTGGCTGGCATCTTTTAAATCAACTCCTCTCAGCAAAAAGCTCTTATTTTGAGCTTTACTATTCCACTCAACAGCTTTCAATTCCAAGCGAGTATGTTGACGAACGTAATCGATGTCAGTGTCGATCGCTTCGTTAAATTTTTGAAAAAAACGATCGAAATCATCTGTTTCTTTGGCGAATAACCAATTACAACGAGCTAGTTCCGGATGTACTAAACTGGCATCAAAATCATCTCGTCGCACGATCGGTACTAACCTTTTGCAATGCTTAATAGCCATTTCAATTTCATGGCGGCAAGGTTCGGATTTAACCGAGTCAGCACTGAGGATAAACACGAAGTTATTGGTTGATTCAATGGCTAAGGAAATTTCTTTGCACCAGTCTACTATAGGTGGAATATCTTCCCAATCAACCCAAACATTTCGATTCAATTTGATTAGCTCGGTATGGAGCTTTCTGACAAACTCTTTATCTTTACGAGAATAGGATATAAAAAGATCCGTCATGGCTAAACTCGAAAATGAACACGTTGTAATAATTGGTATAGAACCTTTTTTAAAGATCTGATTTTATTTACCATCAGCATCAGATCGTTAATTTGTTTAGGCAATAGCTATTTTAAAGTAATCAAAAATCAATTATTGCATTACTAACTAAAAATTGTCAAATTTTAAATTTGGCTCTAGCTGGCTTTGTTGGTTTTGGTTAGAAAGTAATCCCTGAATTAATTGAGCTAACAAATTAAAATCATCCTGTATGTTGATATCTTGTAGCAAGCCAGACTCAACTAATTGTTTGCATCGCTCATCAGTAGTAGGTTCACCATGTAAAGCAGATGCCAGTTTATCTGCCGTTCTACCAGTGCCAGCAATTACGAGTACCAACCGCCCAGCAATTACGTTGTATAAGGCATCTTGAAAAGTAATTTCCCCACCATTTAGCAACACCGTTACTGAAGGATCTCCAGCCGCTAATACAGTAGCTACCCGTACCATCCAAGGTGATTCATCTCCCCATTTTTCACCAGGAATCAGTATGAAATGAGTATGATTGGGTTCGAGAGGTGTCGAATCAGCCGGAGGATCGCTTTGGTTAGGAAGAGCTACTTTTCCATCGGTAGCAACACCAATTAACGGAAACGTGCAACCTGTTTGAGCGCGCGCCTGACCCATTAACTGCATGACTCCCACATCGGTACCACCATCCACCACATAGGCTCCTAATCTTTCCACAATGGGGGCTAAGACTTCGACAAAAAATTTTTGCATCGATTGAAGACTAACTTCACTAACACTGCTAGCACCTCCCACTACTACTAAAATCGGTCGCGGACCTTCCAGTCCTATTTTGCTGAGAGCTTTCGATAATTGTGCTGGCTCATGGACTCGAATCGCTTGTGCTATTTGCCCATTAGAAAAAGTGATGTTGAAATGGTTATCCATCGGATTAGTCTGTTTTTTAAGTTGAGTTTAAAACAACTGTAAACCAGACACACCCTTAAGATTCCAGGCATTTGAGCCTTAACAATTACTTAATTAGTAGGAAAAGTAGGAACTTATTAGGAAAAGTAGGAAGGAAATCTTTGGGGATTGCCTTTGACGATCGTAATTTCGTTGAGGGGCGACCCCCAAAGCAGCCAGGGAAGATTGATGCTGGCAATTGCCAATTGGCTAACTCAAGACCATTTGATACATGGCAATCTTCAGCGAAACTTGACTAAATGCCTAAAACTTTTTTAGCGCAAAGCAGGTACTTTTGGCGATCGGCCAGACCGATCGTACCGCCGTTAATTAGCCGTGTCACGCGATTTAAGTCATCATTATCGGCAGGTGCGTTAATTTTACGGCTATCCCAATACCATCCAGCAACTATCACGGCGTATGGGGAAGACTCTACTAATTCTGGCTGTTTGATAAAATCAACTCCCATATAAGAGGAAAATTGTTCGTAATTAGCACGACCCGTCAGTTGGATCGCTCCCCGCCCCATAAAACGCTTGCCGTCTCCTGGATGAATATTGCCTAAATCCCGCCGTCCTTCATAGCGCTGCTGAATCGCTGTCGGCCCCCAAATTTCCCGCAGCCAACGAAAACCGCCGCTTTCATGAATCACTTGGGCTAAAAAGTGAGCCATCCGCAATTTAGTATTAATTTGAAACTTGTCAAAGGTTTGATTAACGCCCGGAACTAAAGATTCAATACGAGACTTGAGATCGGTTGAGCCAATTATTTCTAATAATTGCTCTGTCGTGATGTAGGTAGGGGCAGAATTTGCAAACGATCCATTGCCATTAAGTGACGGTAAATCGTTATTGCTTGCCTTTTCGTCACGCAAAACAAATAAATCAACGTAGGGTTGTGCGTCGTTAGAACGTGGTGCTACTTCAGAGAGAATGCGAATGTATTTATCTGCTTCTTCATCTACTACATCTAAGTCGGGAAGTCGCATCGCTAGTTCTTGTAAGCGATCTGTCGCAATATCCCGATATTCGTCTAAGGTTTTGTCTGGACCATATAGCCCTACATAAGGAGGCGCATCGGCTGGACGTTCGGATTTTTGAGATAAAATCCGGATGTATTTATCCACAAAATAATCTGCTTCGCGTGCTTCCTCAGGCAGGTCTAATAGCAGTTGTTCGAGCTTATCTAAAGCCGCCTGCCGATAAGCTTTTAATTGGGCAGGCTTCATTTTTAATTGGGTAGCTTCCATGCGTAACATCCCTGATTTACAAATTAGGTAAAAACTGTCAAAGCGAATGATAAAAGGTAAAAAGTTAACTTTTATCTACCTTATTAAGTTGGCTTTTTACCATTAATTCATTGAAAGTAATGCTGAATATATTAATGGGTTAATTACAGCTAATTACTTTTCGATCGTTAAGAGCCGTAGTGCCATCTGGCTTTGTAATCCCGCATATCTAAATGGGTGAAACCACGACCATATCCCAAGCCGCCAGTCCAAACATTTTCTAATTTTTGTTGAACTTGTTTGGGAGCAAAACCCGCTACATTAAAATCTATGCCATGACCCAAAATGTGGGTTGATTTGCTGGCTCCTCCCACCCGTTTGTTAGTAAAAGGGTCTCGATACCAAGAGGTAACAGTAATTGCTTGTCCGCCAAATAAATCTCGCACTTCTTCCATTTTATGCGCGAGAGTCATGATACTATCTACAATTTCTTTGGATTGAGGAATTCGGCTACCGTTCTTTGTAGCTTCTGCCCAGGTGAAATTTCCTTTCTCAATGATTGGCTGTGATAAATAGAATGTTTGTTTATAGCCAGGAAGAGAGATCGGGCCTTCTTTTTTCGGTTCTGGTTCGTCATTGTTCTCGTCATAAGAACTGAGAGTTAGCAGTTCAACATGACCTTTAAAAATATACCACTCAGTTCTTCCACCCAAGTTATTTACTAAGTCTATCAGTAAGTGGTTTCCCTGGTCATCATAGTCTTTAATTTGATAAACCCCCTCTAATATTGCTAATTTTTCACTATCCGGTAACTCGCTTGCTTGAATCGGCCCTGTTTTAAGGATGGTATTAGCAGTGACCTTAAGATCTATGAAATTTTGAGTAGTTTGAGTTTGTTGTATCACGGTAATCGTCCTTGCAGATACACAAATGATTACGATCCAAGTCGGCCAAATTTATTGTTTGCTAATTTCTTGAAGGTAGCAATCTTTTTGGCTCGATTCGATCGTTTTAACAACCTAACACGAAAATCTTTTTATATAAGTACTAAAAAAGTTATAAATGAAATGTTGTGACTTATTTATTACTTGTGTTAGAAATAATAATTCAAATGGATTATTTTCAAACAAGTTAAACAAAGACTATACTTTATAGTAACATTGTTATTACCTTTATATAAATGACAAAATACTTGCTAAATCTGTTCTTTTTGGTTAATAACGTAAGTTTTTAGTTATACGGTTTGGACTGGTAGCGGGTAGTTGGATGAGAGGATAATTCAAAACGCGCTACGCTAACAAAACTTTTTCCTAGTACTTATAGCAATTCTCTCTAACAATAGGCTTAATACTTCTTAGCTACTCTGTCTGGCAAAAACAAAATATTGGGTTTCGCGATCGCGAAACCCAATATACACTTTATTAAGTTAGCAATTCAGAATTCTGAATTTAAGAATCTCCAGGCTGCTAAGGGCTAATTCTCCTGAACTACCCAGAAAACAATTTGACTATCCGGATTAGTAGAAGCCAATATTTTGTTTTTCGGTAAGAAATTTCGGCCTTTCACTGCTTTAACCTGTTGTTTCAAAATTTTCATGGCACCATTTTTGCGCTGGCATAGGGCGTTATCTTTTTTCACAGACTGAACAGTCGTATCAATACTGGCAGTTGGAACGAAGTAACCTTCATCTGCACTTTCCTCGGCCATAAATTTTTCCTCAAAGTCAGAATTTTGGGCATAAACAGGATAATGATGATGATGGTTATTAACGACTTTTTGCAGGCTAAAAGTCGCTAATCCCAAAAAACTAGTCAAAACTAAATCCAAGCTTACAACGGTAAATATTGCCGCGTATTTTTTAGCTTGTGCTTTCGCACTGGCATTGATATACTGCTCGTGCAGCGCTGTGGGTAATGGTTGTTTATCAGATGCTCGATCGAGCCATTCCCGTGCTTCTTTTAAATCGTTGCCTCGTAACAAAAAGCAGCGATCGCGTTTTTTGCTATCCCACTCAATGGCACGCTGCAACAAGCGCGTATGGGTTCGCACGAAATCTAAATCCGTATCGATTGCTTGGATTAGCTTTTGAAAGCCGTCGTTGAAATCATCTTCTTCACGTAAAAAAATCCAGTTGAGTGCTGCTAGTCTGGGATGAACTGCTTCGTACTCAACTTCGCGATAAACAATCGGTATTAAACGCTTGTTATGTTTGATCGCTTGGGCAATCTCAACTCCACATTCATAGGAAGCAACAGAATCGGGACTGAGAACGAATAAGAATATGTCAGAAGCAATGATTCCTTGCTGAATTTCGTGCCGCCAATCAGCATTTGGTGGAATATTTTTCCAATCAACCCAAACGTCCCGTTGTGCTTCACTAAATGCTTGATGTAGCTTTTTGACAAACTCCTTGTCTTTGCGTGAATAAGAAACAAAAACAGTACTCATGCACCCTCAGAAATTATTAGCTCTCATGTTGTATGTAGATTAGCCGAGTATCGTTAATTTTGAGAAAGGGAACATTCCAACAATCGCCAAGTGCTGAATCATTTCTGATAAGCGCTTGACGGTTGATATTTGAGTTAAAAAGCGATTCTGGCTTTTCTTAGCCCAGGTTTGGAGGGGTAAACGCTTCTATATACTCAAGTTGACTGCTATTTTTGAACTCTGGCAAAGCTTCGATTAAGTCTAAAGAAAGGAAACCATATAAACCTTCCCCTGAAGCTTCTAGCACAACTACATCAACTAATCGTACTTCTATCTGAAGGCTATTTTCTGTGTTGTCGGATGATGTGTCTGGGAACTGGAATTTAGTATCTGTATTATGTAGTTTCATGATGCACCTGACCCTGATGTTTTTGTAGATGAACTAACCGCTCGACCTTGGCTAATGATCTTGACTTATTTATGTTCTCAACCATTAGCGTTCAAAAGCACTTACTTACTTTGTTATTTGCCGGAAATATATATTTTTAAAATTTCCCAGCAAATAACGCACCCAAAATTAATCGACTACGATCTAGCGAGCGGTTGCAGTTAATCAATAACTTAGCACAAACTTAATGAAATTTTTTTAAAAAAAAGCGTTAGGTATAATATTGTTACTTTTTCTAACATCAGAGTAACTCTTGAATAGCTTGTTATGCAAGAATTGCCGTGTTTATACTCGGTAAAAATCAGCATTTCCGCTGAAAGGATTACGCATAAATACGTAAATTAAATTTTGATTTAATAAAAAAATGTTGAAGCACTTTTAATTAGGCGCAATTATTTTATTAATTACGTGCAATTAGGCAAATATTACTTTTATATGAACTGTATAAACACTGATAATTACTTGTAACCCTAGTGAAATATTAC
Source organism: Leptolyngbyaceae cyanobacterium (assembly GCA_036703985.1). Taxonomy (GTDB): domain Bacteria; phylum Cyanobacteriota; class Cyanobacteriia; order Cyanobacteriales; family Aerosakkonemataceae; genus DATNQN01. The sequence continues at coordinate 54,073 of DATNQN010000065.1, read as the reverse complement.
TTTATTGTGACTACTTAAAGAAGGCAATTTTATAACTTAGATGTTACTTTTACAGGACTAGTAAAAAAATAGCTTAATGGCATTATTTAAATGGTTATATTTTTTCATCTACTGCGGCGAGGAGATGGACGTATTCTACATATTTTCTCTAAGCCGTATAGATGGAGTTCTGGACTAATAGCCTCACTCAACATTAAGTCCAAAAACTTCTTTTCAAATAATTAGGAGCTAATCAAATGTCAAAAAATGATTATCGCGTTCAGTTGAAGCAAGAGATGAATGAATTAATCGATCGACTGGAAATGAGTGATTTACAAAAGCAGTTTATGAAATCCCGCTGGTTAGATCAAGTATTGTGGCTGGAGGGTAAATCTAGTAAGTCTCGCGATCGCTTTTACAAACTACGAATGATGACGATCGTGGGCGGTGTGGTAATTCCTGCTTTGGTGAGTTTGAACATGGATGGTCAAGTTGGCAAAGCGATGCGTTGGTTAACTTTTGGGGTCAGTCAGGTAGTGGCGATCAGTGCAGCATCAGAAGAGTTTTTCCGATTTGGCGATCGCTGGCAGCAATATCGCAATACGGTAGAAGGACTCAAAATTGAAGGTTGGCAATTCTTCCAGTTATCTGGCCCTTATCAAGCATCACCAAATCACGATAGTGCTTACAGTTCTTTTGCTAATCGGGTAGAAAAAATTATCAGAAAAGATGTAGAAGTATACATTACCGAATTAGCACAGGCTAAGTCAAAACAAGAAAATGAAGAGAAGCAAGAAAAGGATAAGAAAGATGAGAAAGAAAATAGAGATAGTAGAGATGAGAGAGAACCGATGAGAGAAGTTAGCTTAAATTCTCTATAAATATGATGGGCTGATGGGCGAGAGCATTTAATTTGGGTATTTAGGCTGAAGGTGAGATAGGAATTGGGGAAAGACCCGAGAGATTACTTCTATCTGCTTGAAATAGTACGAGAATAGGTTGGGTTGAGCAATCGTTCGAGCCAACCTAAAATTTAATTTATATAAAGACAATTTTGAAAAGCCTGGTTTGAACGGATCGTATCAAAATCCGTGTCAGTAATTGCCATCGTTCGACATTGATTAGGGCTGAGATTAATTGCAATCTTTAAGTTTTTCACAGCTTGTTCGACATTACCCAATAAAGCATAGCAGCAGGCTGTATTGTACCAGTTACTAGGTTCGTTTGGTTGCAGTGCGGCGGCGCGATCGAAAGATCCGATCGCATTTTCGATCCTTCCTAATTGGCGGAGTGCCATAGCACGATTGAACCAAGTTTTGTGCTTGTTTGGTTCAAGTTCGATCGCGCGATCGAAAGATGCGATCGCCTCCTCAATCCATCCTAATTTACGCAAGGCTAATCCGCGATTGTACCAAGTGCTAAAATCATCGGGGTCAATTGATAAAGCTCGATCGTAGCTGGCGATCGCTTCTTCATACAGTTTCAATTCATCTAAAACGTAGCCTCGATTGTACCATACACTTGCATCTAAATCATAAATTTCTAAGGCTTTTTCATAACTTTTCAGTGCCGCTTCGTAACGTTCTAATTTACGTAGTGTTATGCCACGGTTGTACCATGCTTCATAGTCATTAGGTTGTAACTGCAAAGCACGATTGTAACTCATCAACGCTCTTTCATAATCGCCTAAATCATCCAGCGCAATCCCCAAATTGTACCAAACACCAGACTCATCATCCTTTAATTTTAGAGATTGTTTATAACTAGCAATTGATTCATTTAATCGCCCCATTTTCCGCAATAATATACCGCGACTATTCCAAACTTCCCACTGATTTGTTTGTAATTCAATCGCTCTTTGATAAGAAGACAAAGCTTCTTTAAAACGTTTTAAATGACGCAAGGCAATACCCATATTGTACCATGCTTCATATTGAAGTGAGTTCAATTGAATGGCTTGCTGGTAACTAACGATAGCATCTTCATAAAATCCTAATTTTCTTAATGCCATGCCGCGTTTGCACCAAGCAACATCGCTTTCCGGTACAAATTCTAAAGCTTTTTCATAACTATAAATTGCTGCTTCATACAAACCCAAATTATAGAATTCATCTGCGATTTCCCCTAAAAATAAACTGCTGCTGAACTTGGGGTCGGCGGGAGTAGTAATTTGTTCTGCTTGTTCTAAGGCCAGCCGCAACCAATCTATTCGCTGATTTGGCTGGCAGCGTCTCGCTTTATATAATAAAGCAGCAAATTTAGCGACACCAGTTAGGTAGGTAATATAAAAGTCACAATTTTGTAATGTTACCTCTATTTGGGATGGTGTAAAACCACAAAAATCTAATTCTTGTAAATCTAAATAACTTGTTTCCGTGACAATCCAGTGACATTCTATGGCGGGTTTAATAGATGTTAAAAAATTCCCCACTTCATAAGATAAAACATGGTGATTTGACAAATTTATCACTTCTGAAAGGATCGCTAAGTAAGGCACTAAAACAATTTGTGTTTGGCGCAAATATATACCTGCGAATAAATGGGAAAAAAATTTATATTTATAATCGTTGAGCCGTCCGAACAAGCTATAGTAAAGGCATTCACTCATGTAATGACGCCAATCCGGATTTTCATATTGAGCAGCAATCGGTAGTTCTGGAGGAACTTCCGTATTCGCCAATGTTTCAAAATAATTAGCTAACCAGTTGTTAATCTTATAAAAATGTTCTCGATCGTTTTGCCAAAGTGATAGACGCAATACTTCTTTAATGACGTTATTTAAGCGATAATATCCTTCAAAAGTTTCTACTAAGTAACATTGAGTCAACCAATCAAACCAATCTATATTTTCATTATCTGTTTTTTCTAATTTCAATTCTTGATGAGGTATAAGTTGACGGATTAATGCACGGTTAAACCACCGACAGCAAGCTGCTAGTTCTAATACCTGCTTTTGCTGTAAGGTGAACTTTTGCAGTAACAAATTAATCACAGTTTGGCTGGCAGATAAAGGAGTAATTTCTCGACCATTTTCTCGTTCGGTGCCGAGCCAGTTAAGATAGTAAGGTAGTCCTTTGGTAGCTCGATATATCTGTTGAATTTCTAAAGGCTGGATAATACTTAATTGCTGAAGATATATTCGAGTTTCTTCTTTGCTAAATTCATTTAATTGCTGGCTATAAATTAACTGCTGTTCTTGCTGGATTTTTTGCCAGGATGCTTCTTCGAGTAAGCAACGCCTACTGGATAAAACGATGCGAATTTTGTGCGGTCGCAAATCATTACTTAATAACAGATATTCCCTCAGCCAAACATCAATATCTTTCGAGGCTTGTTCGTAGTTATCTAAAACAATTACTATTGGTATCGCTGCCTTGGCAATTAAATTTGCAGTAAATGCTTCGGTCAACTTCGCTAAAGGCGCTTGCATTAATTCCTGTAAATCCGAACGTTGTTCGGTTGCGGGATGTCGTGCTAATAATTCTTGAATTTTAGGATTTAACGGGCATTTGTGGATAATTTTGGCAACCGAGGACAATGAATAATGAACTAGCCAATCGACTAATTTTTTCTGCTCGATATCAACTGACAACTTACCCGCGATTGGTTGAGTTGTTAATTGATGTAAAGTTTGTTGATATTCTTGATAAAGCGCCCTAAAATCGCCTTTAAATAGTGAATTCGTTTCTCTTTTGGTTTCAGCAGGTAATTGTCTATTTAATTCGCGATCTATCTTCAGCATTAAATCCAAGGGAGATTCAGTCCCCTGAATCAAGCTAAAGGGAACCATAATAAAAAAAGCTAGTCTTTCATAATCAATTTCCATCTGGTCTAGTAGAGTAGTTTTACCTACTCCTGACACTCCCCAAAGATTAAATAAGACCGGATGAGAACTCGGTTCATTTAAAGCTTGAGAAAGTTTATTTAATAACTCCTGCGCTTGTTGACGCCAAATATAAACTATGCGATCGATCATTTAAGCGTTGATGCACTTGATTGCTTAAATTTTATCGGTTCTTCGTTCATAAAAAATCTATAAATGAAAATTTAGACCGAATTGCTGTCAAAAAATTGACTGTGAGCGATACATTGGACGTTTTTAAATTATGGTTTTTACGGCAAATGGTGATGGAGGAAAAAATATCTCTGTAAATTCGTAAAGTTTCCCTTATTCCGAATCAAATGTCAACTGTTATAGGAATGCTTAATGAACTTAGGATTTTGAAATAACCGATTAATTAAAACATGACTGCTGTAAGGTAAGGCATCCTGGGTAGTTTTTTTTTGATATATTTGAGCGATTAATCGATTGTTCATGTACTCCGCGATCGCGGGTTTTTGGGTGAAACTTCCGGAAATATTATCGATTAAAGAACGACGTTTGAGGGATTCTAGCGCTTCTAACAGTTCGGACGACAAAACGCTCAAGGTAGTAAGATTTTGCCGTAATTCTGCTAGCGAAACTGGCTGACGTTCCACAGCTAACCAATACATGATTTCTTTTTCTAAGTCCGACAAACGGCTAAATTGTTCGTCTAGCAAATCGCGAATATCGCCAAAAACCACAGTACCTTGAGCGAGGAAGGCGGCTACATTACCATCAAACAGTTCTTGAATTGTAGTAGAAACGATTTTTAGCGCTAGTGGATTACCTTGATAAAGTTGAATTACTTTTTTACAATCATCTTCTTGTTCTTCAAAACAACCTTTTTCTTGGAAGATTTCCCAAGCGGCGGATTCTGATAAACCTTGTAATTGTAGCGATCGCACTTTTTTACCGCTTAAAAAGGCTAATTCTTTCGGTTGTTCTCGACTGGCAATCAGAATCGTGCTATCGTGTACTTCCTTCGCCAATCGTTTGAACAACACCCCGTAATCCTCATAACCTTCTCGATAGTAGCCAGCGCGATCGCCACTTCGCAAAATCACTTCCATATCATCTATGACTAACAGACAACGGTGTTTTTGCAAATATTCGACCAAACAAGAAATACAACTATCCAGATCTTCTCGTAGATCGCTAGTGTGCTGGGGATTGATGAATTTTATCCAACTCAGGAGTAATTGAGGAACCGCCAGAGTAGGCAAAAGACTGCGCCAAATGACGCATTCATATCGATCTGTCAACTCTTGCGCCACTTTTAAGGATAACGCAGTTTTGCCGATTCCCCCCATCCCGAACAACGCGATCAAACGACAGCGTTCTTCCACCAACCATTGCTTCAAGGTTTCTTTTTCTTCCGCGCGTCCGTAAAAAACAGACACATCAATCGTTTTTTCCCAATCTTGGCGACGATTGATAATTATTTTGGTTGGGTAATTATTTAAAGGTAATGGACGATGGCTAAGAGTATTTATCCATCCGCGTTCATCTCTTTTGGTTTCTTCTACAAAAAGAGATTCCCTTTCTCTTTCTCCAGATCTTCTTTTTTCCCACTCTTTTTCCGTAGCTACTCGCCACTTTTCAGGGTTCAATCTGCGATCGCTTTTTTCTTCCCTTTCCCTTTGCATATGCTCAACGCTAGATAGCGAGTAGTAGGATGCTTTTTCTTCTGGCGTCCGTTTTTCTAACAAAAACCGATCTTCATTTAAAAAAGAGCGATCGACCAGGGAAAAGCTACTTACTAAAGACAGATTTTTCCCAAACGGAACTGGATTTTGTACCTGTTCTCCGGGTGAATCCTCCCAATTGCCAATCTCTAACCCGCCAGGAGAGGAGTTTTCCGGTTCCCTCTGGGAGGTGAGATGTTCCGAATTTTCCAACAATATTTTTTCAGGGGTAGTATCCTTAAAAACATTAATCTCATCAAAATGATTTGATTCTGGCACTGTATTCTTCGAGACTGGGGGAGTGCGATCGCACTGACATGACTCCGCCAACTCCCTATGGTCAAAAGTCGCCATTTGAGATTGAGGCGGAGAAAGCGGAAACCCAGACACATCATTAACGGAGGGAAGCACGGAAACCGCGTGCAAAGATCCTGGGACGATCGACTTTGCAGCGTCTTCTTCCTTTCCCGCATCTCCCCATTTTGGCGTCCCCGCCTCCTCTTTTGGTAGCTGAACAACAGGAGAAGAAGTTAATTCAACCCTATTCTCAGCATCGTTACCCACTCGGTGAACTACCTGAGAACTAAGCCGCCTGACAATTGAGCGAAAGTTACTTTTACTAACCTTCTCCCCTAACTTTTCAGAAAGAGACTGCCATAACCCAAAACCAACATTTTTTACATAATCTGAGTCATAACCATAGTTAGCCGCAATCTCGGAGTAAGTGCGTCCTTCCCAAGATTGACGCAAAACAAGTTCTTGAACCTGATTCAAGTAACCTGGCTTGAGAACTGTGTCAACAATTACCAGCGCTTCTTCTATTGTCATGTAGATGCACCCCCAGACTATAGTCTGGCATGGTTCTTAGTTCTGGGAAAGAAAGTTTAAATTACTTTTGGCTGGGATGCCATTTCGGTTCTGGCGGAAGCGGCGTATTTGGTTTTTTCCCTTCCATTCGATGACTGACAAAATCCTCCACCGTTGGTAGCCGTAAATAAGGATTAGTTTGTAACTGCATATCCAGAGTAGCTGTCGGCGTATCTCCGTAATTGTGACCGGGATACATAGTAGTATTGCGAGGCAGTTTGTTTACCAAATCTTGGAGAGTGTAAAACATCACCACCGGATCGCCACCCACAAAATCGCAGCGTCCGCAACCATTGACGAATAAAGTATCTCCCGTTACCAAAGCATCTTTAATTCGATAACAGGTACACCCAGGCGTATGACCGGGCGCGTGCATCATGGTAATTTCTAAATGATCGCCAATCGAAATCGTATCCCCCGGCGAATGACGCACCAAATTTTCACATTTGAAACCAGAAAAATCAATTTCTTCTCCCATCATGTGAACTGGCGCATCAGTCGCTTCTAAAATTTCATTAACCCGGTTAACGTGATCGAAGTGACTGTGAGTACAAAGAATGTGAGTGATTTTGACATCCAGTTTTGCCGCTTCTTCTAAAATAGTCGGTGCATCCCAAGCCGGGTCAACTACCGCACAAGTACGACTGGGCCGATCGCCAATCAGATAAATAAAATTATCCCACGGCCCTAACTCAAATTGATGAACAAAAATTCCTTCGTTTGTCATTGGTTATTTGTTATTTGTCATTGGTCATTGGTCATTTGAGAAGGATGAAGTCAAAAGAATTTAATTTTGAATTTTGAATTTTGAATTTTGAATTCTCCACCATCCCCCCCATCCCTCTTCCCTAGTCCCTAGTCCCTTCTTTAAAACGTAATTACGCTGCGAATAGTCTTACCTGCGTGCATGGAATCGAAAGCTTTATTGATATCTTCGATCGGCAAGATTTCCGTAATCAAATCATCGATAATAATCTTACCTTCCATGTACCAATCAACAATTTTCGGTACATCTCTTCTACCTTTTGCACCGCCAAAAGCGGTTCCCTTCCAAGTGCGTCCGGTAACTAATTGGAACGGACGAGTAGAAATTTCTTCCCCTGCACCAGCAACCCCAACGATTACCGAAGTACCCCATCCTTTGTGGCAGCATTCTAGTGCTTGGCGCATGATTTTCACATTACCAACGCACTCAAAAGCAAAATCAGCACCGCCACCAGTTAAGTTTACTAAATAAGGAACTAAATCACCTTCTACTTCTTTGGGGTTGACAAAATGAGTCATTCCCAACTTTTCGGCTAATGCTTTTTTATCTGGGTTGATATCGACACCGATTATCATATTAGCGCCAGCTAGTTTAGCACCTTGAATTACGTTCAGACCAACTCCTCCCAGTCCGAACACGACTACATTGTCACCGACTTGTACTTTGGCAGTGTTGATAACAGCACCAATCCCAGTTGTTACGCCACAACCAATTAAGCAAACTTTCTCAAAAGGTGCATCTTCCCGAATTTTGGCTAAGGCAATTTCCGGTACTACCGTGTAGTTAGCAAAGGTAGAAGTTCCCATATAATGATGTAACATTTTGCCATTCAGGGAAAAACGGCTAGTTCCATTGGGCATTACTCCTCGTCCTTGCGTTTCCCGAATGGCTTGGCAGAGATTGGTTTTACCGGAAAGGCAGAATTTGCAGTGGCGACATTCCGGGATATAGAGGGGAATTACGCGATCGCCAACTTTAAGACTTTTCACGCCAGAACCCACTTCTACCACGACTCCCGCCCCTTCATGACCTAAAATAGCGGGAAAAAGTCCTTCGGGGTCGGCACCTGAGAGGGTATAGGCGTCCGTGTGACATACGCCAGTGGCTTTGATTTCAACTAGCACTTCTCCTTCTTGTGGCCCTTCTAAGTCAACCATTTCAATGGATAATGGTTGTTTGGGACTATGGGCGACGGCTGCTTTTACTTTCATGTTCTCATTTCTCTCACTAAGGCTAATTTTATCTGTTGGGTATCTGCGGTAGAAATAAAAGTGATGGGTGAGGGGTTTTTTTACCACAGATATCCACAGATAAACACAGATGGACACAGATGTAGATGTAAATTTTTGATGGGGAGGCAATAATTTGAGGATGATTTATGTCGCGAGTTGATGAAATTCTCAATTTTTGGTTTGGTAGTTCTGATGAACCTGGTTATGGAAAACCGCGCGCGGTTTGGTTTACTAAAGATGGGGAGTTTGATGAGAAAGTGCGATCGCAATTTCTCTCCGACTATAACTTAGCCGCATCCGGTCAGCTAGATCGCTGGCAAAATTTACCTCTTAGCTGTCTCGCACTGATAATTTTACTAGATCAATTCCCTCGCAATATGTTTCGAGGTAACCCAAAAGCTTTCGCCACGGACTCCCAAGCACTTACTTGTGCACAACACGCCGTTGCACAAAAATTCGATTCCCAATTAATCCCCGTACAGCGTTGTTTTATCTACTTACCTTTCGAGCATAGCGAAAACTTAGAACATCAACAGCAAGCTGTGGCATTATTTGAACAGTTGCGCCACTATCCTGATACGGCTTCTGATATTGATTATGCGTACCAACATTTAGAAATAATCCAACGTTTTGGCAGATTTCCCCATCGCAATCAAATTTTAGGACGAGAGACAACACCGGAGGAAGCAGCATTTCTTAAGCAACCCGGATCGTCTTTTTAACTATTTGCCTCAAACTTTTTCTTCCATAATTTTACTCTGATACTTAATGAGTTCGCGGCTATCTTCACCGTTGTGCTTTTTCAGCCTTTTTTTTAGTTTGATTTCAGTCGAACTATTAATGGCAGGGGTAGGTGTCTTATTTAGTACAATTCGAGCATAAATTTTAAAATCTGCTAATTGTTTAATCAGAAAATTAATTGATGATTCGATCTGGGAAATTGCCTTAATTAAATCTTGTCCCTTTAGCTGAACAAAGATAGCCAGCCTATCTTCACAGTTTAATAATAAGTAATCACACCTTTCACCTTCTTCGATCAAGCAACCATCTATTCTGATCTTGCATAACTCTTTTTGGCTGGCATTTACCACTCTATATTCCTGCGAATTACCAAGGTCTTTGACAACTAATACTTTTCGACGATCGCAAAACTCCGTGCATTCATTCTCCTTAAAAAAATCATCACCCATAAATTAATTATCAAACTTAAATAATTCGTTAAATTTATCATTAATTAGGCGCGAAGCACTATCTATTTTTTCCGCTTGAATAAGTTTGAGATCTTCATCTATAATTGATTCGTAATGTTTGCCTGCGATCGAGTAAGCCGCAGTACGTTCTGGATCGATCCAAAGATTGCGATCGATAATTTTGGCAATATCCTCTGGCTCAGTATCAACTCGTTCTACACCAAGCTGATAAGCATACAAAAGGTTATTAAAAGATGATAGAATATAAGGGCTATGAGTAGTCACAATTACCTGATTGTTTTCCACATTAGCGACTAATCCTATAAGTTGAACTATACTTTCTTGCGTTTCTGGATAAAGATGAGCTTCTGGTTCTTCAAAAACTATAAATACTTTCTCTCTATCTAAAATATACCTGAATATTAAAAGCAAAACCCAAATAACTTCCTGTTGACCTGATGAAGCATATTGTAATTTAACATATTCTTCTTCATTAAAATAAATTCTTTCCCTATTTCGCTCAAATTTATACTCACCTTTTAAAATTTCTCTGGTTAGCTTAATAGCTAAGTTAACTTTATCAAAATCAATATCTTGTTCTGTCAAATTCTTTTTTTGCTCAACTAGTTCAGTTAAACTATCTTTAAAAGAAGGCTTTAATCGATTTATTTTTTCGCCAAAAGACTTCATGAAGAAATCTAAAGTATAAGGCTCTATAACTATAAACGGTATTTGGTCGGCCAAAGTTGATAAAAGACTTCTACCTGCTGGTATAAATAATGTACTTCTTACTTCTTCAAATAAATTAATAACACGATTCTCTACCAATTTGAGATAAGCTCTTTTTTCAGCTTCCACTTCTAGAAGAGCGTTCAAGGCGGTATAACTACTTTGATACCTTGATGTTTTGTTGTTATACTCTCGCACCTCTTGGAAAATTAAATTTAGTTCATCCAAAATATTTTCGTTAAAGGTAATTTTTATATAAGATTTATCATCTAGTGAAATTATTGTAGATTTCGTATTTGAATAATCATATTTCATTACAAAGTTAGGAAGATGTGTGGTTAGTCCAAAGCAATCTGTAAATTTTTGTTTTAAACGTAATGAAAACGAATTAATGGGATGCTCCAGTTCTTTTGGACTCACTTCATAGATAAATCTCATCAATTCATCTTTGATTTCCTTAAAGAAAAAAATTACCTTGCTAATAGTGCTTTTACCGCTAGCTTGTGGGCCAATCAACAGCATTACATCTTTAACTTCTGCTGTAAAATACTTCACAAGGCCGAAATTTTCTATAGTAATTGTTTGCATATCAACCCCCTTTCATTACAGCAATCCTGCCAATCAATTATAACACCGTTTTTAATTTCCTTTTATCAATTCAATCATCAGACATCATCAATGAATCCTCATCCTCATCTCCTATATCCTCATCTTCATCCATATCTTCCATCTCTATCTTTATATTTTGAGCGTTGCTACCTCTTCGCATAAACTCCAAACATTTACCAGTTGGATCTACCTGCATTCCTAACAGAGGACTATCTTCTCCTTGACATTTTCCAGCAGCAAAAAATTGACATATCGCGCAGCAATCTTCGCCAGATGCAACAGCTTCTTCAATTACTATATGTCTTTGGGAAAGGGGACTTAATTTTAAGTGGAAACCTTCCCATTTAGCGCGAATTATGCCATTCGCAGCTAACATTTGCCAACGGGGGTCTGATTCTACTACTGATTCTGGTATTCTTAACCAAGCACCTTCTACTTCTGCGTCAATTACTACCTCGAATTCGGCAGGTAAATCCATCTGAACGAGTTTGGAACGGGACATTTTTTCTGGTACTTGTCCGTATTCGATCGCATCTCCCACACTGGGAATATGAATATAGTATTTTTGTTGTAATTCCCCAGCGCGGGATAGTTCGTGCAACGCATCTTGGGAACCGTGAATCAAAATCAAATGTTTAGGATTTACCCGATGAATTACTTGGGTTAAACCTACTTTATCCGCGTGGGCGCTTAAATTAAATCGCTTGATTTGAGATCGAACAGTTAACTCTTTTCCTTCTAAATTTACCGTATCCCCGGTTTTTAATCCTTGCAATAAACGACCGGGACTTTCTTCATCAGTGTAACCAGAAATGAAGATAGCAGAGTTTTCTCGTTCTAACAAACTAGTAGCATAATAAATTGAAGGGCCACCAGTTAACATCCCCGAACTAGCAATAATTACACTCGGTTGCGCCATTGCCAAAGGTCGTTCTTTGGGAGATGTAATTGGGATGACGGGAGAAGGACAATTTGGCTCGAAAAATGGCTCTTGTTTTTGTTGGGCGAAGTTTTGTACTGACTGAGGAAGAAAACTTAAATTATCTCGGAAAACATCGGTAACTGCTCTCACTAATCCATCTACATAAATGGGTATTTTCAATTTATGAAATAAAGCAGAAGTGCGAATTGCCAAGATAATTTCTTGCGCCCTTCCTAATGCAAAAGCAGGTATTAAAACGTTACCGCCTTTGGTGACAACTTCTGCAATTGCTTCCAATAATGCCGATTCTTGAGATTTCCGATTCGGATGAGTATCTGCCCCATAAGTTGACTCGGTAATCAGGATATCTGCTGTGGGTAAATCTGCTAATTTCAATCCTTCTGTAGTGCGACTGGAAGTGGTATTGTAATCACCAGTATAGAATAGAGAGCGATCGCCATATCGCAGATAAATACAAGCAGCGCCTACGATATGACCGGCATTGATAAACCTGACTTGCAATCCCGGTAAAGGTTCAAAGTCAACGCCAATCGGTTGAGTTTCCAAAGCAAATAAAGTTCGCTCTAAATCATCTTCATCAAATAATTGGGGGAAATCTTCATTTAATTGTTGAATTTTTAAACAATCTTGCAACATGACGTGAGCAATTTCTCGCGTACCCGCCGTACAAATCATCCGCGTACCGGGAAATCGATTGTGAAAAACGGGTACTGCACCTAAGTGATCTTGGTGTGCGTGAGTAATTAATAATAAGTCGGGATTTTTGAGATGATCTAATGCTGGTAGAGGATCGTAACCTTTCGGTCTGGTGCCGCAATCCATGACAATTTCATAAGGGCCGATCGCAACTTGAAAACAAGAAGCACCAATTCCCCTCGCTGCTCCCAAAGGTCTGACTATTAATCTATCATTTTTCGGTTCAATTTCATCAGTTATTTCTGATTGTTTGGCGATTTCATCTGACACTAATCTTCTGCCGGGATGAATCGATAAAGAAGAAGGATATTGATAAACTTTCACTCTTTTTCCGCGTACATATACCCTAGCCCGTTGTCCGGTTTCTGGTATCGCCGCTTCCCATTCCCATCCACTGCGGCGACGGACTGCTGGTGCAATTTCCCAACCAGATTCTTTCGTTTTTTCAACTAGTGCAGCGATGGCAATATCATCTGGTGGCGGTGGAGGGGATGAGGGAGTTAAGGAGTTAATTTTTTCTGGTTCTTGAGTTACTATATTAGTATTTTCTGGAGTTTCTTCAATAGGTTGTGCAGCAAAAATATGTAATTCATTTCCGATGCGACGTGCTTGCACTTGCACTAGTTGACTTACTTTGAAATCAAAATTAATGCTATTAAGCAAAGTTAATTTTAAGGCTTTTTCTTCCGGTCTTTTTACTTTAAATTGAACAGATGGATTGCGCCTACCCACTTGGAGTACTCTACCGATGAAGTAACATATATCCTCTTGAAGATCTTGGGTAGGTATAGCGATCGCATTTCCGCTCACCAAACTTAACAGCGACACTTGACCGGTAGAATCAGTACTGGGGATGACGCGCCACTGATACAGTTGTCCTTCCTGCCACTCATTCTGTTTTTGAGCAACTCGGAAGCGCGTCTCATCCACGCAAACTAGGTACAGCACGTCTTCGATCGCGCACAACTGCCCAGTGACGGTAAACTGAAAACTATCTTCCGATAATTCCCGACAAACATTGCCATTGGTAGAGTCTGTTGTAGGCATTGAATCTCGATGGGTTATGCTCATGCTGAAAATACAGGCCAAGTGCCATTGCAACGAATGTAGCATTTGTCGGAACCAAATCGCCTATTGTTTTGGCAGGGGGGCAGAGGGAAAGGGGGCAGGGGAGAAAATTTGTAGCAAAATTAAACTTAATTTGTAACCATAAATGTAAACCTACATCTGTGTCAAAAAGCGAGAAGACAACAGCTTCATCTGTGTTCATCTGTGTTTATCTGTGGATATCTGTGGTAAAAAATTCCTCAAAACTAATTTGCAACTGTTTCAACTAACTCAAACTTATGAGCGAACAAAAAACCTCCAAATGGGATGCAGGCAGATTTTTCCAAACTCTTACCTACTTTGAAGTCATCCCTTTTTTAAACTGCCTACAACGCATATTTCAAAAACGAGATCAACCCAACCCAAATAAATTTACAGGAGAAGCAAAAGTGGGAATGATTTTAGTAGCTGGTGCAACTGGCGGTGTGGGAAAAAGAGTCGTCCGCCAATTGCTAGAACGGGGTAATCAAGTACGTGCTTTAGTGCGAAATATCCCTAGAGCCAAAGAAATGTTGGGCGACAAAGTAGAATTATTTGAAGCAGATATTACCATTCCAGAAACCTTGACTGCGGAATTAATGAAAGATGTCAGCGCAGTGATTTGTTGCACGGGTGTGCGAGTGCAGCCAGTGGAGGGAGACACGCCGGATCGATCGAAATATTATCAAGGCATCAAATTTTATATGCCAGAAGTAGTAGATAGTCCCGAAATTGTAGATTATCAAGGCATTAAAAATCTGGTAGAAACTGCTGCGAAATATCTTCCTAAATCGAAAGAAAAAGTCATATTTGATTTTGTCGAACCATCGGCAGAATTGAAAAATCTTTGGGGTGCGGTGGATGATGTGGTGATGGGAGGTGTCAGTCAAAGCGGTATTCAATTGGTGGATAATACTGCTTTGTTTGCGGGTAATGTTTCCACTGCTAATTCCGGTGGTTTTGCTTCCGTGCGTACTCGCAATTTCGATACACCTTTAGATTTATCTGATTATGAAGGGATAGCATTGCGGGTGAAAGGTGACGGAAAGCGATATAAATTTTTTATTCGCACGGAAACGCAATGGGATGGAATTGCTTACAGTTATTCTTTTGATACGATCGCAAATACTTGGATTGACGTGCGTATCCCATTTGACGATCTAATTCCCGTGTTTCGCGCCAAGACTTTGCAAAATAGCGATCGCATTAACACCAACCAAATTCGCTCTTTTCAAATCATGCTCAGTAAATTCGAGTACGATGGAGCGCTCAACCCAAACTTTACACCAGGGGGTTTTGCCTTGCAAGTGGAATCGATCGCAGCATATGGCAGTACTGCTTTACCCCAATTTATCATGGTCAGTTCTGCTGGAGTGACTCGTCCCGGTCGTCCTGGATTAAACTTAGCAGAAGAACCACCAGCAGTTAGAATGAACGATCAACTTGGCGGTATTCTGACTTGGAAATTGCGAGGAGAAGATGCCGTTCGCGCTAGTGGCGTTCCTTACACTATTATCAGACCTTGTGCGTTAACTGAAGAACCAGGTGGTAAAGCTTTAATTTTCGAGCAAGGCGACAATATTAGAGGTAAAGTCAGTCGGGAAGATATTGCCCAATTGTGCATTGAAGCGTTAAAAGAATCGAAAGCTTGCAATGTCACGTTTGAGGTGAAAGAAGCGGAAAATAGTGTTGGTAGCCAAGATTGGCGTGCGCTTTTTAGTAAATTGCAATCTGCTGCTTTAGTTCGACGTTGATGATTGGGGAAGTGCGATCGCATTTCCCCAAATAGTTGTCAACTCATACTCATAACGACTATGATTTTAAATAAATAGAGGCAAACACCGCCAAGTAAGGGAGAGAAAAAATAACTTACTCTCCTTGCAAAGAGATTTTTGTAAAAATAAGGATCGAAAAATGAATCTGATTCGCTTTGAACACATCAATCTTGCCTGCCAAAATATCGATGCCACCAAAAATTTCTATCAAACCATTTTTCCCAATTGGTACGTGCGTGCAGAAGGTGTAGATAGTTACGGTAGTCGCTGGATGCACTTCGGTAACAACCAATTTTACTTAGCGCTCAACGATGCACCAAACGAAAAGAGAGTCCATACAATTTATGAAAATATCGGTATCAATCATGTAGGATTTGTCATCGATGATGGTGAAGCAATGAAAGCATCATTGGATAAAAATAATGTTGAATATTACACCATGACAGCACCGGAAACAAAACACCGCATTTACGTTACAGATCCGGATGGTAACGAAATTGAACTAGTCGAATACAATCAGGATTATCAATTAAAATAACGACCTATTCGGGAATGAAGCATAGATCGTTGAAATTTCCAAAAATCACCCCGTAGGATGAAACAATCGGATGAAGTGAGGTTACCATAGCTAGAGGTAATCTGTGGTTGTTTGTGAAAACTTTGAGCAAAGTAGCTTGAGGAACTAACTAGTTGGCTATCCGTCAAAAGTTTACGCGATCGCACGCCCATCCAAATCATTACATCAGGAGAAAAAGAAAATGACTTATGCTATCTACGACGAACGTTTTTATCTCAATAATAACCCCGATGTAAGAGCAGTAGTAGCAGCAGGAGGATTTGCTTCTGGCTTAGAACACTTTCAAAAATTTGGTATTCAAGAAGGACGCATTGCGGTTTCTCCCCTTTGGAACGAACAACAATATTTAGCAGCCAATCCTGATGTAAGAAATGCAGTCAATGCCGGGTTTTTCCGTTCCGGTTTACAACATTTCATCTTGTTGGGAGAAGCAGAAGGGCGTGGCGGTGTATCAACAATTCCGTCCACCGCTGGATTTAATGAAGATTATTATTTAGCTCGTTATCCAGAAGTCGGTGCTGCTGTAGCTGCGGGGACATTTTCATCTGGATTGTCACATTTTATCGCAGCCGGACGATTTGAAAACAGACAAGCTTTATTTACGGGTACTAGTGGCAATGATATCGTGACAGGTGTTGGGCCGCAAAATGTAATTACTGGAGTTTATTTAGACATAATTGCTAATCGGGGAATTCCTGATAGCAGACCGACTAGTTTCGGAGTTGGTGAAGTAGATTTGCTAGTAGGTGGAGGGGGAGTAGATAACTTTTTATTAGCTTCTGAAAGATCGGCAAATAACCCAATTGCTCAGAGATTTTATGTAGGTCGAGGTAATGCTGACTATGCTTACATTCAAAACTTTACTTCAGGGCAAGATTTTATTGAATTAGCTGGAAGACCGAACGATTACGTGCAGAATAGCGGGTCATTTGCCGTTACTGGTAACCGGGCTTCTGGTGTGAGTATTTCTACTAATACGGGGGATTTAGTAGCGTTGGTGGAAGGTGTGGAATCTTTACAATTATTCCAAGAAGACCCGAATGCGGGAGTATTTTTCTTGGTTTGAGATTTTCATTAAAATCAGCGATCGCAATATCGGTAGCTCATTGCTCAACACTCTGAATTAAAGTTAATAATTCTTCAAATTGATACCGTTCGGCCAGAGTATGTAGAGCGTTCCCTAAACCTTCATCTTGCATCCGTACTTGCCCGATCGCAATTGCGATCGCTTCCAAATCCCCTTGCACAACAGCCTCGCGTAAACTTAATAATAAACTTCTAGGTAAAACAGCCATCGCAGCCGGAGCTACTTGTAGTGGTTTCGCTAGCACTTTATCAGCAATTAAAGTTGGTTCCTCATAAATGAAGGACACGCCTAAATAGGAATGAATTGCTTGAAAAATCTCTTCTTCTCGGAAAGGCTTGCTAATAAAAGCATCGCAACCTGCTGCTAAAAGCGTACTTTTTTCCCCAGCTAATACGCTAGCACTCAAGGCAATAATTACTGTTTTTGAGGTAACTAATTGGCTATTTTCTCTAGCCCTAATTTCCCTAGTCGCTTCATAACCATCCATCACTGGCATTCGGGTATCCATCCAAATTAAGTGGGGTTGCCAGTTTTCCCAAATTTCTATAGCTTGTCTTCCATTGTGAGCTTCTTGTAATAAAAAACCAAAAGGATAGAGCATTTTGTGCAATAATAAGCGATTTTCATTGTTATCATCGACGATCAAAATTCGACATTGTGGTTGATTAGGTGCAACAGCTTTAAAGCGACGAGTTAGAGTAGGATTTTCTATTTCATTATTCGCTACTAAACTAGCTATAATATCAAACTTCAAGGTGGTACCATTAGTGCTATCTTCGCGGCATTCCCTAATACCTATACCGGGAGTAAAAGCTTTACCATGACTGAACGCGGTTATTTCACCACCCATCAAACAAACAAATTGATGACTGATCGCTAATCCCAAGCCAGTTCCTTCTTGTAATTGTTGACCGGAAGTTGTTTGTACGAAAGCTTTGAAGAGGTTTTGCAATTCGTTTTCATTAATCCCAACTCCCGTATCTTTGATTTCAAAAGTAATTGCTGCTTGGCAATTGCTTGACTTAGTTCCTACTTTAACCGAAATTTTTCCGCCTTCGGTAAATTTAATAGCATTACCGATCAAATTAATCAGTACTTGTCGCAATTTAACTTCATCGGTACGAATGTATTTTGGCAAATCGTTACTGAGTACTAATTCTAACTGTAAGGCTTTTTCTTTGGCTTTCCAAGAAAACATATTTTCTATATCATTTATTAGCTTATATAGATCGAAGGTATTTTCATTGAGGGTCATCTTTCCGGCTTCAATTTTGGAGAGGTCTAGCACTTGGTTAATTAGTGCGAGTAGATGTTCTCCACTACGTCTGATAATGCCGAGATTGTCTTGCTGTTCTGGTGAAAGATTGGCGGGGCGGTTCATCAGTTGAGAAAATCCTAAAATGGCGTTGAGGGGCGTTCGCAATTCGTGACTCATGTTAGCCAGAAAAGCACTTTTAGCACGATTAGCTGTTTCGGCGGCTTCTTTAGCGCGTTCGAGTTCGACTTCCGCCAGTTTTCGATCGGTAATATCTCGTCCGACTAATTGATATTCTACTAAGCGATCGCACTCGTCAAATATTCCTCGATCGATCCACTGCATCCAACGCATCTGCCCTTTGACGATCGCTCTATTTTCAATAGTAACTACTGGATTTTCTTTACTAATACAATTGAGCCGTTTAACTACGTACTCCCTGTCTTCTGGCCAAATCACCGGTTCGTAATGGCGAAAAAGAATTTCTTCCCGCATTAATCCAAAAAAACGACAAAAAGCTTCATTAGCAAAAGTAACCGTACCATCTGATAAAAACCGAACGATCAATTCTGTTTGATCTTCGATGATTGCCAGATAACGCGCTTCGCTTTGTCTCAGTTGAATTTCTATTTGCTTGCGTTGTGCGATTTCTTGCTCTAAACAAGCATTAGCTTTAGTTAATTGAATGGTGCGTTCTTCTACTTTTTCTTCTAAAGTTCGGTACAGAATGACATTCTCTAAAGAAATTGCTGTTTGAGTAGCAATCAATCCCAATATTTCCAACCTTGCTGGGGTAAAAACTCCAGCAATTTGGCTATTTTCTAAGTAAATTATTCCCATCATTTTTCCTCTGTTAATGATGGGAGTGCATAATACGGATTTGGGCTGATGTTTTTTAATATAAGGGTCGGTTGCAAAAGTGTTAACAGTAGTAATGTTATCAATGACTAAGTTTTTTTTAGTGCGCTCTACATAATTGATTAGAGAAATGGGAATTTCGTGACTTTCTCTAATAGGGATTGATGGAAATTGATATTGTCCGTTCACTGACTTTGCTTCAATTAACCAGTTGCCATTTTTAAGCAAGAGAAGATAACATTTTTCTGCTCCCGCATTCTCCATCACTACTTGCATTAAAGTAGCAATTAATCTATCAAAGTGAACTTCTCCTGAGATAGCTTGAGAAGCTTTGAGCGCGGTTAACATATCTAAAGCATCTGAAACAAGCAAATTAGCAGAAGTAATGGTGGTTTTAGTTACGTCAATGTCCATTGCTATTAAGTGTTAAATAGTTTCATCTTAAATGATTTTAATTTTTTGTTAAAAATTTAATAATTATTCGGCAATTAGCAGCCAAGCATTAAGTGATTACTACTTTTACATCGGTTAACTTTCTTTATTCCGGGTTAGTTATTTTCCTAAATTTCTCCTTTTACTTTCGCGTCAGTTTAATTTTACATTGTCACTTATTTTTTCCTTCGCGGCCACCAAATAGGAGACAGCAGGTTTTAATTATGTAAACTTTTCGTTACATTATTCTGTTCGCGTGCGCCTTACTACTGATTTTTTGACTGAAATATTCAATTTTCAGCCCTGCTTAACACAGCTTAAAGTTAAATAAGCTCTTATTATCAAGATAAATAAGGTATGGCGTCTTCTGTTGCCATTTTAAATTATAAGTGATTCCATTTCGCTTTCGTGCCATTGTCGCTCAAACCATTCGGCAATAAAGGGACGAACGATAAATTTTGGTAGTTGTCCTTCTTGCACGTCAATGCGTAAAAATGAATAAGGTCTTCGCTTTTTTAAACCTTGTCCGTAACGACCGACAAAAAGTTGAGATTCGGCTACTTTGCGAGTGGAAATACGATCGTTTTCTTCAAAAGTTTCCATTAATTCCGCACCTTCGCTACGTTGGCGACGCAAACTGTATCCGCTACCGCCACAAACGATCCAATTTAAATAAGAATCGGCGTGTCCGGTATCGCCAGTGCGAAGATGTTCCAAACAATGGGCGTGACCGTTTAAAATTAAATCAACTAACGGACGATTTTCTGGTAAAGAACCGACAGCTAAAGACACTTCATCTAATACTTGACGGAGACGCCAACGCACGGCTAAGGTTTGTGCTTGTTGCCATTTGGTTGCTTCGGTAACGTAGGGCGGATGGTGAAAATAAATGATGCGTCCGCGTACTTCTTTGGTATGCCAAGATTCTATTAACTTTTGCTTTAACCAGTCAAGTTGTTCAAAATCGATTACGGTAGTTTGATTGGATGCTAATTGTTTTTCGATGTCTAGGGTTACTTCATCCAGTTGTTCTAATTTGGCATTCAAATCATCTAATTGTTCGGCTTCTTCATGATTTTCCGGATCGAGAGTGGTGGAAAGTTCGAGAATTTGTTCTCTTTCCAGTTCGATTTCTTGGCGGCGCTTTTCCAATTGAAGACGATAAGCTTTTCCTTCGCGAGTTGGTTTTAATGGTGGAGGTGCGTTAAAAGTATTGGAATCTAAGGCAAAAAAATCGATTCCACCATAACGAAATGTATAATAACGATTGGGTAAACGGGTAAAGTGTCCTGGTTCGTAAAGCAAACAGCGACCGGTGTCAGTTTTGGCAGTATAATGCGTGTCTAAGTGACGGTTGAGTTCTGTTTGGGTATTAAAATTTTTCAGATAATCAAGAAAGGCTTGGGCGTAGGCGTTACCCTGAAACGAACCGTGCCAACCGATATCAAAATCTAATTGAGAACTTAGCAGGCGGCGAATGGGTAGTGCAGCTTGGGCGAATAAACCGTAAATAAATGGTAAGTCGTAATAATCGTGATTGCCGAGGACTGGTAAAATCGGCAATTTGAAGGTCATGCGATCGTATGCAATGCTTTTTGGTTGTTCGCCGCCTAAGAGAAATTCTCGATAGGGTTCGATAAAGTTTTTAAAGTAATATTCACTGGAACCAACCAGATAAATTACGTCTCCGGTGTGCAATACAAATCGACTGTTTTCTTTATGTTTCCACATCAGTTCGGCAATTCGCCGTTGGGGATTGTATTTGCGATGGGAACCGGAACCGCTATCTCCGACTACCAAAAATGAAAATTCTCCATTGTCTGCATGACTATCCTCGATCGCAATTCTAGTTTGATCGATTCCCCGTTGGGTGATTAACGGATCGTTCCATCGCACCCTTTCCTTCATTTTGCGGATTTTGACAGAAGTCGGCGGATCGGTGATAAATCGCATGGTTTGAATGGCGAACTTTCTCTAGTCGTCGGGTAAGCATATTGATTTTAGCTGGCTGCGGTAGCTGATATCTCTGCCTAATCATCTAAAATGGCTGGTAGGCTGTCTATTTTGGCAGGGGGAAAAGAAAGATTAGTGACGCTGGGAAAGTGAATTGGTACTAGATGCCGATTTATCTATTAGGTCAATTCTGGTAATGCAAGTTGTGTTTTTACGATCGATCCCCCCTAACCCCCCTTAAAAAAGGGGGGAACCAGACCGGAAAGTCCCCCTTAAAAAGGGGGATGCGAGGGGGTTGAAACGTCTAAATTCATAATTAGCAACTTGGGTTAGTATCTCAAATCTAAAATCTCAAATCTAAAATCGAATGACCGAACAACACGATCCTGAGAATATGTCAGATAATTCTCAGCCAGCCAACGAACCGATTGACGATAAGAAGTCTGGATTGCTAAAAAAATTCCAGATCGATCGGATTGCTGATGCTTGGAATACCACTACCGGACGCTTAACCAAACTTCTACCTGTAGAACAATTGACACAAAAGTTTCTGCAATGGTTTAGTGTCAGCGATGCTGAGGTGGCGCAGATTTTGGAGACTGTTCGCGCCCAATTGCCAACGACGGAAGCGCTGTTAATCGGTAAACCGCAAGCTGGGAAAAGTTCGATCGTGCGCGGATTGACGGGAGTTTCGGCAGAAATTGTCGGGCAAGGATTTCGCCCCCACACGCAACACACGCAACGTTATGCTTATCCTTCCGGGGAAGTGCCGTTGTTGATTTTTACGGATACGGTGGGATTGGGAGATGTTAATCAAAATACTGAGGCGATCGTACAAGAATTGATCGGCGATCTCAAACAGGACACTCGCTGCGCTAGGGTATTAATTTTAACGGTCAAAATTAATGATTTCGCGATCGATACTTTGCGGCAAATCGCCCAACGGTTGCGTCAGAAATATCCCGATATTCCTTGTTTGTTGGCAGTTACTTGCTTGCACGAATTATATCCCGTCGGTACTGATAATCATCCCCCTTATCCACCGGAATTTGAAGAAGTGAAACGGGCTTTTGATGCAATTCGAGATGCGTTTACTGGGTTGTGCGATCGGGCCGTACTAATTGATTTTACTCTAGAAGAAGATGGCTACACTCCCGTATTTTACGGCTTAGAAGCTTTCCGAGATGGGTTGGCAGAACTTTTGCCAGAAGCGGAGGCGGCGGCTATTTATCAGTTATTAGATGAGAAAGTTGGCGAACAAATTGGCAATTTGTACCGAGATGTCGGACGCCGCTACATTTTGGCATTTTCAATTATGGCAGCTACCTTAGCCGCTGTACCGTTACCTTTGGCTACCATGCCCGTACTGACGGCATTGCAAGTATCGATGGTGGGGGTGTTGGGTAAATTGTACGGTCAAACTCTTAGCCCATCGCAAGCGGGGGGTGTGGTAAGCGCGATCGCAGGTGGTTTTGTCGCTCAAGCGATCGGACGGGAGTTAGTTAAATTTATACCTGGTTTTGGCAGTGCGATCGCAGCTTCTTGGGCAGCTGCATACACTTTGGCATTAGGTGAAGGCGCTTGTGTTTATTTCGGTGATTTGATGGGAGGGAAAAAGCCAGACCCCAAACGAATTCAAGCGGCAATGCAAGAAGCTTTTCAAAATGCGAAAGAACGGTTTAAGGGGATTAAAACTTAAGAAAAATGCTTTAACTTATATTTTACTATTACCATAGTTTGTAGTGAGGACTTCAGTCCTCAGATTGAGGACTTTAGTCCTCACTACGAACGAGCTTTACTTATATATTATGGGTTAATTTTTAACCGCAGATGTAAACAGATAAACGCAGATGAACGCAGATAAGAAAGTGATTTTTTTTAGGCAACCGATACTACCGGACTTGATATGATTTAATGAAATAATCATCTATTAAAACGGCCAATTTATTATGCAACCTGCTAAAATTTCTCTACCTTATTTCGATCTCGTATTAGAACGTCTTGCAGCAGGTGATGCACAGGTGCAACAAATATTTGGTAATCATGTTCACTGGGGTTATTGGGAAAATCCAGCACAAGCAGACGGATCGGTGGTAGACTTCGTAGCAGCAGCAGAGCAATTAACCCAACGGGTATACTCAGCAGCAGGAGTTAAAGATAGCACGCGCTTGCTAGATGTAGGATGTGGATTTGGCGGAACGATCGCCAGTTTAAATGAAAAGTTCCAAAATATGGACTTAATTGGCTTAAATATCGATGCGCGACAATTAGCGATCGCAAAACAGCAAGTTCAACATCGCAACAATAACCAAATAGAATTCGTAGAAGGAGATGCTTGTCGCTTACCATTTCCAGACGCCTCTTTTGATATCGTTTTAGCCGTTGAGTGCATTTTTCATTTCCCCAGTCGCGTTGATTTTTTCCGCGAAGTAAAGCGCGTACTTCGTCCCGGAGGAAGGTTGGCAATTTCTGATTTTGTACCCATATCTTTGGTTTATCCTTTCCACCCATTCTTAGCAAAATTTGGCGATTATTTAGTAACATCAACTTACGGACGAGTAAATACCGAATTTTCGATTGATGATTATGAAAAATTAGCCAAAGTTAGTGGTTTTAGTCTTACGTTTAAAGAAGATATTACGGAAAATACACTTCCTACTTATCCTGTAGTTCGTAACTTATTCGAGCAAATAGGTAGAATGGATTCTGTAGTTGTTACCGGTATGATTGAACTATTGAGTCGTTTAGAATTATTGCGTTATCTGGTTCTCAGCTTTACTATTTGTTGAGGTTTTTCATTTCTTTTGGAGTGATATCGTTTCTGGTTGTATGGGTTGGGTAAGAGGGATGGGAAAAATTATTTGTGGGAATTGGGGTTTAAATTTTTACCGCATATGAACGCAGATAAGAGAATGATTTTTTCTTTAAGACGCCACTATTAAACTATCCCCCAAGGCTTTTGTAAATGACTTGGGGATATTTCGGGCATTATTTTGTTAATTAGTAATATGATGAATCTACTTATCATATTGTTCAATTTCTTCATCTGTTAAACTGATTCCATTCTGCCAAAGTTCATATTCACTAAGATCGGTTTCGTCATTCCAAACTAGCCCATAACCACCAGGTTCAATTCTAAAATTTCTGAAAAAACCAGGATTACGTAAGCCTGCAAATATCGGATTTTCTAATAACTTAGAGATGTCGTATTTTCTGATTTCGAGATTGGTAAACTTAACCATCAAGGTTTTATCGTCAATAGCTTTAGCAGAAACAATGCGCTCTGTCTTCATAAAAAACTCACAGTTATTTTAATGGTGGAAGTTTACTAAATTCTTGGCTATTCCACATATTCAACAATTCTTTCTGGTACAAAGTTGCCCATTCTATTACTAGCTTTTCGGCTCGATTCGGTAAATCTCCTTCAATAACTTCTAAAGACTCAATACCGATCAAAGCATTGTACTCACCATAAATTGCGTGAAAATGAGGAGGTGGGTGATCCCCAAAGAAAATTTTGATGATTATTCCGTAAAATCGGGTAACTTCTGGCATAAAGCTCCTGTAAACAACAATATGATAATTATTTTAGCCGAGTTAAGTACTTGTAGACTCTGATTTGAATGAGAACTTCAGCTTAGGTATTCCGCTTTTCTGTAAGCGATTTTTAATGATTTCTACAACTTCGATGTATGACATATTATCTTTAGCGCCAAAAGGTATATCTGTTTTCCACTTTCCATTTAATGTGACGGTAAGCATAGCAGGAACTAGAAATTTTCTAGGTGAAACATACGATAATAAATTGTTTTTTCCGTTGCTTTTGTAGCTGATAAAATCTGTGGTGACTCTCGCCTAACCAACGGGTGCGTAGATTTTTCGCTTGTCCTATGTACCAGATTAGCAATTGCTCGTCTAGTACATAGTATATCCCCGCTCGATCGGGAAGTAGCTGCCTACTCTTCAAACCTATATGAGGTAATTGTAGAATATATTCGTCTGCTTTCATGTTAACAAGATCTTCCTAAAAATAATTATTCTATATTTTCTGCCAATTCAAGGTCGTCTAGCATTCATTAGATCGTCACAAAAAACAATATCAGATCCACAATAGCGGTATAGGCATAACGAGTCTAACCAAAGTAAGCAGGGATCAGACTATGGTGCGATTAAAATTATGGCAATGGATCGTATTAGCAACACCGATCGCAAGTATCATCGGTTTCTTGATGATAGCGGCGGGATTGCAAATTCATGAGTGGCGCATTAATTGGATTTGGGCTGTATTTACGCTGGTATTTGTGGGGTGGCGTTGGTTGTTGGTAAAATGGACGCAACCGGCGGTGGCGCAGATCGAAGCGGTGGTTGCACAAGTCAGCAAGGAACTAGAAGATAGTGCTACCAGTAGAATTGGATCGATCGCAGGAAATGACGACACCGACAAAGCAACTACAGCATTAAAAGAAATTCTCCAAGCAGCGCAGAACGATCGCCCAATGTGGGAGGACTGGCCCACTTTTTGGCAGCGATGTCAAGATATGATTGTGGCGATCGCACATATCTACCATCCAGAAGTCAAATATCCCCTACTAAATATCTATGTTCCCCAAGCTTACGGACTAATTCGGGGGACAGTGGATGATATGGATCGGTGGATGCAACAATTATCTCCCGCCCTCAATCAGGTAACTGTTGCACAAGCATACCAAGCTTATGAAGTCTACCGCAAGTTAGAACCATCGGCACGCAAACTCTGGCAAGCTTGGAACTGGGCGCAATGGTTTTTGAATCCGGCGGCGGCATTAGCTAAAACAGCAACTCAGGGTTCTAATAATCGCGCCACTGAAGAATTACTGGTAAATTTAAGTCGATTGTTGCGAGAAGCAGCGTTGCGGAATTTGTGCGGACAAGCGATCGCGCTTTACGGCGGTACTACTCTCCCAGCGAAAGAATTTGCGGTTTCTACTCCCACACTTCCCAAAACAAAAACGCAAACTCTACGCGATATTTTGGCACAAGCAGAACCGGAAGAAAAGGTTATCCAGAAACCTGTTAATATTTTGTTGGTAGGGCGGACTGGTGCGGGAAAAAGCAGTTTAATTAATACTTTATTTCAATCAGAAAAAGCAGCAGTTGATGTGCTGCCCAGTACGGATAAAATTCAGAATTATCAATGGCAAACTGAAAGCGGAGAAACTCTCACTCTTTGGGATACTCCGGGATACGAACAAGTGAAGGGTGAAGAATTGCGAAATACAGTTTTAGAGTATGCAGATAATGCAGATTTACTGTTACTCGTTACCCCTGCCCTCGATCCGGCTTTGCAAATGGATGTAGACTTTCTTAAAGAGACGATCGGAGAAATCGAAAATCTGCCTGCGATCGCCATTGTTACTCAAGTCGATCGCTTGCGTCCGATCCGAGAATGGCAACCGCCTTATGATTGGGAATGGGGCGATCGACCAAAGGAAATTTCGATTCGAGAAGCTACTAAATATCGGGAACAGCAGTTAGGTGAATATTGCGATTTCGTATTACCAATCGTTACCAGCGATCGCAAAACCAATCGCGATGCTTGGGGTGTCGATGCTTTATCCCTTGCTTTAGTAGAATCGATCGAACCTACCAAACAACTACGGTTAGCGCGTTTTTTGCGTAACTTGGATGCCCGTACCGTAGCGGCGGCAAAAATTATCGATCGCTACACATTCCAAATGGCAACCTCTCAAGGATTAACCGCCCTCCTGAAAAGTCCGATCCTCCGATTTGTTTCTACATTATCAACCGGATCGCCACAACTAGCATATCTGTTAGCCGAACAAATTCCCGTCGAACAATTACCCATAGTAATTGGTAAATTGCAAATGGCTTACGAGCTATTTAATCTCTTAAATACTGGTGATTCTAATACCCTCAAATTCGATTTACTAGCTCTTTGGCCATTATTATTAGAAAATTCTGCCACACCCGAACGCAATGCTTGGGCTTTCGGTCATGCTTTGGTAGAATTTTGGACGAAAAATTTGTCAATTCAGCAGTTAAAAGAGCGGTTTGAATCTTATTTGAAACAAGTTTGAGACTTCGTTTGTAGTAAGGACTTCAGTCCTTATTCTTATAGCTAGGCGTAATTGAATAATTCTGACTTCTGAATTCAAAAGTCAGAATGTAATCAGTGGGAGATAAGAGTTTTTAATATTTTAAACTCTTACTCCTAGTCTGCTAGCTAAGCTGCTACGCATTTAATTTTGATATTGAGCTTGATGGGGAGATGGGGGGATGGGGGGATGGGGAGAGGGATTGACAGTTTTCCTCGACACTCGGAAATATACAAATTAGATGCGCTTTAGCTTATACCTAAATCCTATTAGAATGAAATGGGAATACAAAAAAGCAGGGGATTCAATCATGGCAGATCGACAAAAACCAAATAAACCGTTATTTTCCCAGCATTATTTGGAACATCGCCTGCAAGAATGTCCAGAATGGCAAGTAAATGTATCTGCCGATTTTCAGAAATTAAAAAATCTTTATATTTCTCAAAGAAACTTGTTACCAACGCTGAATGAAGCTCAAACAGAGGAAGTATTTATTAAACCTGCTTTAGGTATTCTAAAATTTAGTTATATTCCCCAGGTGACGACGAGCGGTAAAGGTAGGGCAGAAAGACCGGATTATGCTTTATTTAATAGTGAAAGCGATCGCGATTCTGCTTATCCTTTACAAAATAATGAGACTGCGTTTTATGGGCGGGTAATTGCGATCGCAGAAGCAAAATACTGGGAACGTCCGTTAAGCAAAGTTTCTGCTAACGATAAACGGGATATTTATAAAAATGAAAACCCATCCTTTCAAATTGCTAGCTATCTCACGGGAACAGGGGTAGATTGGGGAATTTTGACGAATGGGAGAGAATGGCGGTTATATTATCGACAAGCTTCTTCTACCGCAACGGAGTTTTATCAAGTGGATTTGGTGGAACTTCTGGAAGACGCAGATTTAGACAAGTTTAAATATTTTTGGTTATTCTTTCGCCAAGAAGCATTTGTTAAAGATACCCAAGGACGCAATTTTTTAGAACGAGTGCGCGATGGTAGTACCACTTATGCAACGCGAGTGGGGAATGAGTTAAAAGCGCTGGTGTTCGATCGCATTTTTCCCGATTTGGCGGGGGGATTTGTGGCGGATGCTACCCGACGGGGGGAAGAAGTGACATCGGAACAAGTGTATGCAGCAACTCTATCATTTCTTTATAAACTGTTATTTTTATTATATGCAGAAGCAAGAAACTTATTACCAATCGATCGCGATTATCGAGATTATAGCTTAATTAAGTTAACCCAAGAAGTAGCCCAAGGGATTGAGCGTCAGAAGAAATTGAGCCAAACTTCTACGGGAATGTACGATCGCTTATTAAGTTTATTTCAAATAGTCGATCGCGGTGATGCAGGATTAGGAGTACCTCGCTATAATGGCGGTTTATTTCACTTTGATTTTTATCAGCAATCAGATCGAATAGAGTATCGCGCCAATCATTTTTTATCTCAATTTAAGATATCCGATGCCGTATTAGCACCAGTTTTAGATCGACTGGCGCGATTTGAAGGACAACCGATCGATTATAGTTTTTTGGGCGTGCGACAACTTGGTTCTATTTATGAGGGATTGTTAGAATATCGAGTAGTTATTGATTCCGTAGGGGCGGGTTTAGCAAATAACTCTTCAATCGAACAGACAATCTCTCAGCAAAACCCGCCCTTCCAGGTATCGGTACATTTAGAAAATGATAAAGGCGATCGCAAAGCTACTGGGTCTTATTACACGCCTGATTATATTGTAAAATACATTGTTAGCCACACGATCAAGCCAATTTTAGAACAGCGACAAGCGCGATTTGGCGAACTAATGGCGCAAATTTCCCAACTGCACGATCGATTAGAAGATCAACGCTTAAGCGTACCAAGTATTAACGGATTGCGAAAAGATTTACAACGCTTAGAACGAGAAGCCCAAAGCACTTTACTCGATATTAAAGTGTGCGATCCGGCAATGGGAAGCGGTCATTTTTTAGTGGAAGCAGTGGATTATTTGACTGATGAATTAATCAGCATTTTAACCGAATATCCCGAACATAATCCCGTGTTGGAAATGCTGGATCAAACGCGCCAAAGCATTTTAGAAAACTTAGAACAGCAGGGAATTACAATTAATCCCGACAGGTTAGAACCAACTCAATTATTGCAACGGGTAGTGATGAAACGTTGCATTTATGGTGTGGATTTAAACCCAATGGCGGTAGAGTTGGCAAAGGTAAGTTTGTGGCTGCATTCCTTTACTATTGGCGCACCTTTGAGTTTTTTAGATCATCATTTGCGCTGTGGGAATTCGCTGATTGGTACGACAGCGAGAGAAGCAGAAGCAAAGATGGCGCAGGAAGAAAGCGGACAGTTAAACTTATTAGCTGGGCCTTTTGTAGGCTTATTGAAAGCAGCAGAAATCATGCGCGGTGTAAGTGTTTTGAGTGATGCTACTTTTGCCGAAGTCGAACAAAGCGAAAAGTTATTTCGTTCCTTTGATGAAGCAGCAAAACCTTTTAAGCAGTTGTTAAATATTTATGTTTCTAAGTTTTTTGGTTTGAAACAATCGGATAATTTTTTGCGGGTGTATGGAACGAATGCAATTACAGCTAATCCGAAAAAGATGAGTAAGGCAGATAAAGCTGTTTATGAGGAAGCGCAAAAACTGGGTGAAGAGAAACGCTTTTTTCATTGGGATTTGGAATTTCCAGAAGTGTTTATCGATTTGGAAAATGCTAGTTGGAATGAGAAGGCTGGTTTTGATGTAGTGGTGGGAAATCCTCCGTATGTTAGACAGGAAGGATTAGGAGAAATCAAGCCATTTTTCCAGGGACAGTACCAGTCTTATCATGGTGTTGCGGATCTTTACACCTATTTCTATGAAAGAGGCGTGAAGATTCTTAGAACGAGTGGAGCATTATCTTATATTGTTACTAATAAATGGCTACGGGCGGGTTATGGAGAAGCACTAAGAAAATTTTTTACAGACAACTGTGTGTTTGAACAAATTGTTGATTTTGGACACGCCCACATTTTTGCAGATGCCGATGTTTTTCCCTGCATTGTTGTTGTTCGTAAAGTTTACCGTTCTAATGCAACTAATTCATCCCAATCTCCCGTTCTCATTTGTCCTGTTCCCCGCGATAAATTAGAAGACATAGATCTTACAGAATATGTTCATAAGTCAGGCTACCCTGTTCCTTGGTCGCGATTTACTGCTGATGCTTGGAGTTTAGAACGACAGGATGTAGATGATTTGATGGCAAAGATTAAACTGGTCGGAGTTCCATTGAAAGATTTTGCCAACATTGAAATTTATCGTGGCGTTACGACAGGATTCAATGAGGCATTTTTGATTGATAGTGCTACAAAAGAAACTCTCATTCAAATCGATCCTAAGTCGGCTGAAATCATCAAACCTTTTTTGCGTGGTCAAGACATTAGAAGATGGATTCCTAATTGGGAAGGTCTTTGGATGATTTTTACGCGCAGGGGAATTGATATAGAAACTTATCCAGCTATCAAAACATTTCTTGGTCAATATAGAGAGAGGTTAGAACCTTGTCCGAAGGACTGGAATAGGAAAAAAGATGGCGATTGGCGTGGACGAAAAGCAGGAAATTACCAATGGTACGAAATTCAAGATTCAACTGCATATTGGCAACTTTTTGAAACTCCTAAAATTTTTTATCAAGAAATACAATTTCATCCATATTTTTCATTTTCAATTGAAAATCATTTTGCTAATAATAAGGTTTCCTTAATTCCATCAAATGATTTATATCTTCTAACTGTATTAAATTCTCTTCTAATGTGGTGGCATAATTGGAGATATTTGCCACACATGAAGGATGAAGCGTTAGCTCCTCTTGGATATTTAATGGAAACTCTTCCGATTGCACCACCCACCAATGAAATTCGATCGCAAGTTGAACCGAAAGTATCTCGCCTAATCGAACTAACAAAAATCAACCAAGAAAATCAACGCGATGTGCTGGACTGGTTACGCTCGGTATTCCATATTGAAAAACCAGGACAAAAGTTAGAGGACTTTTCTAAACTGAGCCAGCAAGAATTCATTGATGAAATCAGCAAACGACTGCCAAAAGCCAAAAAAGGAAGCAAGTTATTAGGCGTTTCCGAACAGAAACAAATCAAAGAAGTTTATAATGAATTTGCTGTACCGATGCAAAATAGAAACCGAGAAATTTTGCAACTAGAGCATCAATTATCTGATTTGGTTAATCAGGCATACGAACTCACTCCAGAAGAAATCGATCTAATGTGGAAAACTGCACCACCCAGGATGCCAATTCAGAGAGCGCAATAAACTGATAGATGAGATCGAACGTGAGGAAAATATGATTCGGATTATTTCAGCACGTAAAGCAACTCGTCAGGAGCGAGCAATGTATGAAAATTGAGAAATTAAAAAAGCGGTTAGAACGAAATCGTGCTATGACTAGCGTAACGATTCGCATTCCTGAAGATGTGGTGAAAGACCTCAAACAGCTTGCACCATTGTTGGGATTTTCTGGTTATGAGGCATTGATTCGCGCTTATATTGGTCAGGGATTACGTACCGATTTAGAGCGATTTGAGAATGAAACAGTGACAGCATTAATTGCAAGTTTGAAGCGTCGCGGTGTAAGTGATGAAATAATTAACGAAGCGTTGAGTGAAGTTGTTAACAGCTAATTGTTGGTTTCAGTAACTTTTACAAACGGCAAGAGGAGAAGAACTACAATGAAGATTCAATATTTTTCTGATACTGACACATTAACGATCGAGCTAACTAGCAAACCCGTAGTTTATACTGACGCCATTACTGACGATCTAATCTTAGATTATGACGACGAAGGTAAAGTTGTCACCATTACAATAGATAACTGTTCAAAAAACGTAGATACTGTCAATCTTCAAGCTCTCGATTTACCTCTGTTAACTCTTTGAGGAGTAACAATATGCAAGTAACCAGAGAAAGCCTGAAACAAGAAATAGATCGATTTAACGAAGAACAACTCAAGCAAGTTGGAGAATTTATTGAATTTATCAAATTTCGCAGTCGATTCAATCAAAAAGTAGCTGATTTGCATCAATTTGCCAGCCTCTATCAAGAATTCGCTCAGGAAGACAGAGAACTTGCAGAAGATGGAATGGCAGATTATATCGAGCAACTGCGTCAAGAGGATCGAGCATGACTGTTAAGCATGGGGAAATATGGCTGGCAACTCTCGATCCAGTTCAAGGATACGGAACAGGCAAAACTCTATCTCAATTCCGGTGGCAAAAAATCATAAAGAATCTCATCTGGTTCATCTTCTATCAAATCATCATCATCTAACTGAACTGGCGCAATTTTCGGCGGTGACACTACAGAAACCGGATCGGGAATACTAATCATAGTAGCTGCCGCCTGCAATCTCTGCTGTAAATTTTTCACAGTTGTACTTAATTGGTTTAGTTCTTTTTGTTGAGTGTTTACCTCGGCTTGCAATGCTACTAAACGGTTTTCATTATTCAGGATATCTTCACCTAAATACTGCGCGATCGCTTCCTGAACAATCTCCTCATTTCGTTTATTTCTAGTCGCTGCTATCTGTTCTATTTTCTCTTTCCAAGCTAGGGGAATTTGACAAGTAAAAGTTGCTTTTTCAGTCATGA
The DNA here is from genome assembly GCA_036703985.1 of Leptolyngbyaceae cyanobacterium. Lineage (GTDB taxonomy): Bacteria > Cyanobacteriota > Cyanobacteriia > Cyanobacteriales > Aerosakkonemataceae > DATNQN01. The sequence goes on along the minus strand of DATNQN010000065.1, from coordinate 20,751 downwards.
TCTATCCTCTCACTAATAAATTTTAGATTTTCACAAATTCTTAGGGCTTAAAGATTTGAGATGCTTATCCATTTCAGTTAAATCTTTTTTCAAGCTCGGATAAGCACTACTGGGTAAAAGGGGATATTTAGGACGATTTACCACGGTTGCGATCGGCAAAACTCGGAAATTTAACTTACCATTCAAGGGATACTTATGTACCCAAGTGGGAATCGCTTCTACCTTGGTAATCTCGACAGTTTTTTCTGGAAAACGCTTTTGAAGATTTACTGAAAAAATTACTCCCAAATTGCGATATTTTCCTGATTGATTGGCAATAAAGTTTCCCATTGAATAGATGACTGTTCTGGTTCTAATTTTACCATCTATACCTTTGACTTTAAATACTTGATAAGGTTGAACTACGTGAGGATGGCTACCCAGAATGATATCCGCTCCTGATTTTACTAACCTTTCTACCATTTGTCTTTGTTTGGCATTGGGTAGACGCTGATACTCATCACCAAAATGAAGACAAATCGTTACAATTTCTGCCCCTTGCTTTCTAGCTCTGGCAATATCTCTAACTATTTTACCTTCATCAATCAAAGAAACTAAATAATTCTTTCCTTTGGGAATGGGAATACCATTTGTCCCATAAGTATAAGCCATAATCGCCATTGAAATATCATTTTTTTTGATAATCAAAATTTTTGATGCTTCTTTTTGGGATCTAGCTGTTCCTACAGCAGGAATTCCCCATTTTTGAACATTGTTAATTGTATTAATTACTCCTTTTTCCCCTTTGTCTAAAGCATGATTATTGGCGGTTGTCAAGACATCAAAACCAGCTTTTTTAGCAGCATCGGCGACTTCCGCTGGGGCATTAAAAAGAGGATATCCTTCATAACCTGCGGCTGCACCTGCTAAAGTAGTTTCTAGATTTGCGATCGCCCAATCAGCAGAAGAGATAATTGGCTTAACTTCTTTGAAAAATCCATCAAAATTATAAGTTTTCTTTTGAGGGTTATAACCAGAGCGAGTCAGGGACAAGTGCATCAAAATATCCCCTACAGCCACTAGTTTTGCTTCTTTGGTATAAGATTTTGGTTTAACTGGTGTTTCTGGCTGAACTTGTCCGGTAGTTTCTGCGTTGACATTACTAACTCGCTCTTTTTGCCAATTGCAACCGGAGATTAATAACAGAAAAATTAAGAGTAGCGGTGATGGTAACTTCATCATGTTTAAGATTTTGACAATTGTCAAAATGCTACCTCATACAGCGCTCTCAGTCTAGATATAGTAGTTTTCAGTTACATGAATATAGCCCAGAAACCCGGTTTCTTGAAGAAACCGGGTTTCTTTGTACCTAACTCGTCTTAAAATGGCTAGATCGGATCTTCTAAGCAGGTTGCAATTCCAAACTTGGATAATCGATGTAACCCTTGACTCCTCCGCCATAAAATGTAGAGCGATCGTATGAATTCAAAGGAGCATTGCGAGCGAATCTTTCTGGTAAATCGGGATTAGAAATAAACAATCTGCCATAAGCAATCAAATCCGCATCGCCAGCGGCAATCGTGGCATTACCTAATTCGCGATCGTACCCACCAGCAGAAATAATCGTGCCTCGATAAATCGAACGAAAATACCGTGATGTCAAACCTTCTTCTTCGCCATCATCTTTCACATTGCTCTTTTTCCAACGATTAAGAGAATCTTCATTGATCCTTGGCTCAACTAAATGTAAATAAGCTAGATCGAAACGGTTTAAAGCATCAGCTACATACGTAAATAAAGCTTTCGGATCGGAATCTGACATACTATTAAAAGTACCACTGGGAGACAGGCGCACGCCTACGCGATCGCTACCCCAAACTTCGGTCACCGCTTGGGTAACTTCCATCAACAACCGAGCGCGATTTTCGATCGATCCGCCATATTCATCAGTCCGATGATTAGAACCATCATGAAGAAATTGATCTAGCAAATAACCGTTAGCACCATGAATTTCTACACCGTCAAAACCAGCAGCTAAAGCATTTTCAGCCCCTCGACGATATTGTTCGACAATGCCGGGAATTTCGGAAATTTCTAATGCACGAGGAGTGACAAATGGCTTTTCTCCAGTATAAGTCATCGCCATGCCAACGGGTGCGATCGCAGAAGGTGCGACAGGTAATTCCCCATTCAATTGCAAATCTGGATGAGAACTTCTTCCAACGTGCCAAAGTTGTAAGAAAATTCGTCCTCCTACTTCATGAACCGCATCAGTTACCAGCCGCCATCCCTCAATTTGTGCTTGAGAATAAATTCCTGGCGTATTCGGATAACCAAGTCCTTGCGGTGAAATTTGCGACCCTTCCGAAACAATTAATCCAGCCGAAGCTCGTTGGCGATAATATGTAGCATTGATCGGTCCCTGAGTATCACCTTCTCCCGCACGATTACGAGTTAAAGGAGCCATTACGATCCGATTTGGTAAAGTGTAACGACCAACTTGAACAGGCGAAAATAGATCGAGATTAACACTCATCTTTTGTACCTCTAGTAAAAGAAATATTGAGGGAAAAATTACGATTTTTGCAGAAAAATAATATCGTTTACGCAAATGTTTGCGACAAATGAGTAGGGACGGGTTTAGCGCAAAATATTTGTATTACCATCAGCTAAATTAAAATCAAAACCCGCCCATCTCTACCATCTGTAGCAAACATTCAGGTAATCGATATAAGTCATTAAGCAACAACGCTTTTTTCCACTAAAGCGTTCAATTTGGCAGTTAATTCTGGTAGAGAAACCACGCCAACTACTTTGTCAACTATTTGACCATCTTGGAAAAACAACATAGTTGGTATTGCTTGAATTCCATACTGGCTAGCGACTTGGGGATGCTCGTCAACGTTAAGCTTACCTACCTTGGCTATTTGTGCAAATTCGATCGCTAATCCTTCGATTAACGGATTTGCCACCCGACAAGGGCCACACCAAGGAGCCCAGAAATCAACCATAACTGGCACAGCACTAGCTAATACTTCGGCTGAAAAATTCTCTGTGGTGAGCGTTACGTAGGGTGATTCATTAGACATGATTTGCAATCTCCTTTCTGCCAGATGGCAACATGAGTCAGTGGGGCGGGTTCCGCTTTAATACTTAAACAACCTTTTAACCATTATGTTAGAAATATTTTTAGGAATAGTCAAGTAGTTGTTTAACTATTTCACTAGCCTCTAACTAAAGTAAGATAGAGATAGAACAATAGCTAGTTATGGTTGACACCAACGACAGAACACCGCCAACGCCACTGTTTGTAACCGCTCTAGACAATACAGAGCAGCGGGCGAAAATTTTTGCAGCCCTTTCTGACCCCACCAGACTGCGAATCGTCGAAATGCTCGCTCTCACCGACAATATCAGCAGTTCGGAGATTGCCAATCAAACAGGTATCAGTCTAGCTTTGTTTTGCCACCACTCGAAAATCCTGGCAGAAGCGGGAGTAATCCAGACTCGCAAAGACGGACAAACCAAGTACCACTGCTTAAACCGGGGAGTACTGGTTAACTGTTTTACTAGTATCAACGGGTTGGATGAAGGATGAAGGATGAAGGGTAAAGTATGAAGTGTGAAGGATAAAGGATAAAGTGTGAAGGATAAAAATTAATCAATTATTTTCCCCATCTCCCTATACCTCATTAGCTTGCACATACAAATAAAATGCTGCCGCAGCTTATGTATACTTATTCTCTACTGAAATTGCTTAGAGGAGAAAATAAAAGTGCCTAAATGGAAACTCGTCACAGAATTTAGCTTTGATAGCGCCCACTACATCAAAGATTACAATGGCCCTTGCGGTCGGATGCACGGACACAGCTATAAAGTAAAAATTGAAGCAACATCATCTAAGCTTCATAGCTCGGAATATTGCCCCCATTCCGTCATGGTGGCTGATTTTAAAACTTTACGTTGGGCTAAACAAGACGTGACTAAAGGAGGACTCGATCACTGTATTCTCAACGAAGTTTTGCCACCAGAATACGAAACAACTGCTGAAATGATCGCTAAATATATTTACGATGAAACCAAAAAGAAATTACCACCCGATGTACAACTGAAAGTTGCCGTGTCCGAAACTTCTAATTCTTGGGTAGAGTATGAAGATGATTGAGCTAATGCCAAGACTTTTACCTAATAGCCATTTAATGGTAAAATCACGGCAATTCATTCTTGAATTCAATCTAAAATCTAAAATTCAAAATCTAAAATCGAATGACTGCAAAACTCAAACCAGACTGGGCTGGTGATGATATCCTTTCTCGCTTTGTTAACGTTCTGATCCAAACCAAACCGATCTATGCTGTGATGAAACAGCAAGCGCGGCAAGTCATCGTCAAAACCGCCGAAAAAAATGGTATTCCCTGGCGCAAGAACTACTCCGAACTAGACGCCTCTGATGCTAAACAACTACTAGAAAAAATAGTCAATCCAAACATTACTTATCCTGACTATTACCTAGTACCATTTCATGCTTACAATGAAGGTAATTTGTGTTGGCAAGCGGCATTTGAAGCTGAGTCAGCAACTTATGCAATGGCTTTAAGAGTATGGCCAAAAGAACAGATTAGTTGGCAAGCAGCCCAAGAGAGATTACGCGGCAGTTTTCACGAAATTTTAGAGAAATACGGCCCAAAACAAGTAAAAGATATTCTCGATATTGGTTGTTCGGTTGGGATCTCTACTTTTTGGCTGCATCGCTATTATCAAAAAAGGCAAGATACGCCACCTCGAACAGTCGGATTAGATTTATCTCCCTATATGTTGGCAGTAGCACAAACGCGAGATACAAATAACGAAATATCCTGGCTTCATGGTAATGCTGAAAATACGGATTTACCATCCGCCAGCTTTGATTTGGTTACTCTCCAATTCGTCACTCATGAATTACCTCACCATGCTACAGAGGCAATTTTTAAAGAAGCATTCCGTCTGTTACGTCCCAATGGATATTTAGCATTAGTAGATAATAACCCTCAATCTCCGGTAATTCAAAATTTACCACCAGTACTGTTTACTCTGATGAAAAGCACGGAACCTTGGTCTGATGAATTCTATACTTTTGATGTGGAAGCAGTTATGCGATCGGTAGGATTTGAGCATATCATTACTATGCCAAGCGATCCTCGTCATCGCACGATTATTGGTCGAAAACCAGAATGATTCGATATATTCTGTCCGGTTGTATCGGTAGTGTAAGAGTGATGATAAAAATTATCTGTGGGAATCAGGCATTTAATTTTTACCGCAGATAAAGATAGATGAACGCAGATAAACGCAGATAAGATAAGAAAGCGATTTTTTGGCTGCCGATGCTAACGGGCATAATATCATTTTCGATAAAAATGATATTATGCTATGACCAATACCCAATTTACAAATTTGCTAATTATTGCCAGAGGAATTCCATTCAATGAAGAAATTACGTGCTTTGATTTTTGATGTTGATGGTACTTTAGCAGATACCGAAAAAGACGGTCATCGAGTAGCTTTTAATTTAGCTTTTGCCGAATCTGGATTAGATTGGGATTGGTCATCTGAGCTTTACGGAGATTTATTATCTGTCGCTGGCGGGAAAGAAAGAATTAGCTTTTATTTGCAAAAATATCTACCGGAATTTGTTATTCCTCATGATAGTTTCATTGCCGACTTACACGCAACAAAAACGAAACATTATCGAGATTTATTGGCACAGGGAAAGATTCCTTTACGTCCGGGAGTAAAGCGATTAATTTTAGAAGCACGATCTCAAGGAGTGCGGTTAGCTATTGCAACTACTAGCGCACTGCCAAATGCGATCGCATTATTAGAAAAAACTCTCGACCCCGCTTGGTTTGAAGTAATTGCCGCAGGCGATATCGTACCAGCGAAAAAGCCAGCACCGGACATATATCATTACGTGATCAAAGAGATGAACTTACAACCACAAGATTGTTTGGTATTAGAAGATTCTCTGCACGGTATGCAAGCTGCGGTTGCCGCAGGTTTACCAACGATCGTCACTGTTAATGATTATACCAAAAACCAGAATTTTGCGGAAGCTTTATTAGTGTTAAATCATTTAGGAGAACCGGAATTACCTTTAACTGTTTTAGCTGGTGATGTTTTAGATGGAACTCATCTCAATCTTGAAATGTTATATCGTTTACATAGCTCGCTATTATAGTTTGTAGTAAGGACTTTAATCCTTAGAATTTGAGGACTAAAGTCCTCACTACAAACCAACAAATAAAATCTAAAAAGAGATCGTAATATGGCAAGAGGCGATCAAATTTATGCTTACCGACACTTCCTCAACATGGAGGGAGTGTACCAACATCATGGCATTGACTGTGGTGACGGTACGGTGATTCATTATCGCAAACCAAGCGCTATTATAGAACGCACTTCTATGGCTACGTTAGCTGGTAGTTCGTCTATTTATGTCAAGTCATATCAAACTAGTTTTATTCCCGATGTCGTCATCCGTCGTGCAGAAAGTCGGTTGGGAGAACAAAAATATAATTTATTATTTAATAACTGCGAACATTTTGCTAATTGGTGCAAAACTGGAGTGAGTTACAGCCAGCAGGTAGTTGATTTCGTGCCGATGCTGGGGAATATTAATGTTGATAGTTTATCAGAACCGTTAGGGCGATCGCTTCAAGAAGCCAAACCAGAAGATGCCATGCAGCTATTTAACCGGGCGCTATCGGAAATTCGAGTTAACTGGGATACTATCCAACCTCAGTATACGCAAGAATTAAAAGAGATAGACGCTTGGCAGCGCGTAGCAATTCAAGCACTCAAACAAAACCGGGAAGATTTAGCACGCGCCGCACTGCAAAAAAAGCGCCAATATAAGGAAAGTGCCGACAAACATCAAGAAATGCTGGATAAACTCGCCAAAATGACCGAAACTTTGCTGCAAAATCAGCGTTTGTGGCAACAAGTTCAGTGAGGATGGGGAGGTGGGGAGATGGGGAGATGGAAAAAATGAGTTAATTTTTATCCTTTATCCTTCATACTTCATCCTTTATCCTTTATCTTTCATACTTTCTAAAATCGATTGACTTATCTCTTTTCAACAGTTAAGATAGACGACAGCGTTGTATTTAATCATGATGTTCACTAAGCAGCTATCTCTACATCAAACCACTAGCCTTTTATTGGGGCTGGGGCTGCTGCTGCGCCTGGGGCGCAAATAATTTTTTCACTATTCAAATATACTTTTCCTCAGTTTTAATCATTTTTGTAATTGATTAAAATTGCGCTGAACAATTTTTAACTAACTCATACAAATAGGAGATTCTCATGCTACTGCATCAAGCACTTGGGATGTTGCTGCGACTGCGTTTGGGTTGTCAGAAGAGGAATATTTGGCAACCTGACAGCCCTATTTTTGCCGCTACATCTAATAACTATTTCAAACAAAGGAAAAAACGATCGTGTTGAAAAATCCCGCTACAAAATATCGCCAATTTGCCCCCATTGCATTGCCCGATCGCACTTGGCCGTCTAAAATAATTGAGAAACCCCCCATCTGGCTGAGTACGGATTTGCGAGATGGTAATCAAGCATTAATCGAACCGATGAACGTGGAACAAAAGTTGCAGTTGTTCCAGATGTTAGTAGATATTGGTTTTACGGAAATTGAAGTAGCATTTCCCTCCGCTTCTCAAACAGATTTTGATTTTGTCCGACATCTGATCGAACATCAGCTAATCCCCGATAACGTAACGATTCAGGTATTGACGCAAGCGCGAGAAAACCTGATTCGGCGTACCTTTGAAGCTTTGCAAGGTGCTAAACGCGCGATCGTACATTTGTATAATGCCACATCGCCAGTATTTCGTCGCACCGTATTTAATTTAGACCCAAATGGTACGATTGACTTGGCAGTATCAGCAGCCAAACTATTTGTCGAACTTGCTGCCGAACAACCCGATACCGAGTGGCAATTTGAATATTCTCCCGAAACATTTACCGCCACAGAACTCGATTTTGCCAAAGAAATTTGCGATGCCGTAATTGAGGTTTGGCAACCAACACCACAGCGCAAAGCGATTATCAATTTACCTGCTACGGTGGAAGTGGCTACTCCTAATATATTCGCCGACCAAGTAGAATGGATGCACCGCAATTTGAATAAGCGAGATAGCATTATTTTATCAGTACATCCTCATAACGATCGCGGTTGTGCAATAGCCGCTGCCGAATTAGGACAAATGGCAGGTGCCGAACGAGTGGAGGGATGTTTGTTTGGCAACGGAGAACGCACGGGAAATGTAGATTTGGTAACCCTTGCTTTGAATTTATACACCCAAGGCATTCATCCGGGTTTAGACTTTTTTAATATTAATGAAGTAGCCAGAACGATCGAATATTGCACTCAATTACCCATCCATCCCCGTCATCCTTATGTAGGAGATTTGGTATTCACCGCTTTTTCTGGTTCTCATCAAGATGCAATCAAAAAAGGCTTTGCAGTCCAAAAATCCGATGCAGTTTGGGAAGTTCCATATCTACCATTAGATCCTGCTGATGTGGGAAGAACTTATGAATCGGTGGTGCGAGTAAACAGCCAATCCGGTAAAGGTGGTATCGCTTTCTTGCTAGAAAGAGATTACGATTTGGTATTGCCTCGTCGTTTGCAAATCGAATTTAGCCAAGTCGTGCAACAAGCGATGGATGCTAGCGGTAAAGAAATGTCATCTTCTAATTTGTGGCATTTGTTTGAGCAAGAATATTTGCAAGCTGTTTCACCATTTAAGTATATTTCTCATCAGTTGTTGGCAGAAGATGAAATTCAATCTCTCACCGCAACGTTGTTGTTAAAGGGTGAAACTGTTACGATTAATGGACGAGGTAATGGGCCGATCGATGCTTTTCTTCACGCTCTTAATTTGGATTTAAAAGTTCATCATTACGAAGAACATTCTCTCAGCCGGGGTAGTGACGCTACTGCGATCGCATATGTCGAAATCAGCAGTAGTTGGCTGAAAAACTCCCTCTACGGAATTGGCATTCACGCTAACATCGTAACAGCATCATTGCTAGCTATCCTCTCTGGAGTTAATCGCGCTTTTCAATTAATTGATGGAGAAACTCGTGCAGAGTTGTTGAAGCATATTTAACAATAAATGTAGGTTGAGTTGTAGGCGTAGCCTGTGCGTAGTACATACGATAGTGAAAACCAACAAAACTCTTGCTATGTTGAGTTAACCTTGCTAATGTTGGGTTTCGTACCTCAACCCAACCTACAATCTCTGTAGGGACACGGCCATAATTAAAATCTTGATAATGATGCGGTGTCCCGACAAACCTGGCGTAAATTCGGTAAAATGAAGTTATTATGCCTGCAAAAGACATCTATCACGATACCGTTAAAAATGCTTTGATTAAAGATGGTTGGATAATTACCCATGACCCATTGCGGATTCGCCTAGCTCGTGGAAAAAACCTTTTTGTTGATTTAGGTGCAAAGCGTTTACTAGCAGCGGAACGGGGAGTTGAAAAGATAGCGATTGAAGTGAAAAGTTTTACCCGTCCTTCAGACATGAAAGATTTGGAAGAAGCTCTCGGTCAGTTTGTTTTGTACGCTCGTTTATTGAAACGTTACTATCCCGAACATACTCTCTACCTGGCAGTCAGTGAAGAAACTCGCAAGACAGTTTTTGAGGAAGAAGCAGGCCAAGTTTTGATTGAAGATGGCATTATTCGTTTAGTTACTTTCGATATATTTAAGGAGGAAATTGTCCGATGGATTCACTAAAGGAGCGTGATATAATCGAAAAAGTTTTGAAAGAATACGCTGATTTTTTAGGTAGCGACGAAGAAGTTCAAATGGAACTGGTGTTCGATCGCGATCGCGATCGTTATCTTTTAGTAGAAACTGGTTGGCAAAACGGTTATCGTATCTATGGAACTTTGCTGCATATCGATATTATTGATAATCAGCTTTGGATTCAGCACGATGGCACGGAAGATGGAATTGCTGTAGACTTAATTGCTGCGGGAATTCCGCGCGATCGAATTGTTTTGGGTTTTAGAAATATCGAAGAAAGAAAACATACAGACTTGGCTGTTTCCCGATGAATACACATAACATATTAAGTCAAACCGAACGCCAACGGGTGAGTGATGGAGCAGTTGTACCGATTTTGAGCGGTTGTGCTTCCTCACCTCTGCAACTGGTATTGCTATTGCCGCAGCTGGGAGATTTTGACAGCTTCGAGTATGCTTGGTGGTTGCAACGAGATGACGAAAAGCTTCAAGCACAAGGGATTGCGCTGCGGGCGGTGGGAATTGGCGATCGCACTTCCGGGGAGCGATTCTGTAGTTATACTAAATTTCCCGCAGACTGCCTATTTGTAGATCCCACCGCCCAACTGCACCAACAACTCAATTTGTATTCAGGTTTATCTCTCAAATTACCTGGTTTATCATCTGGTGTGAATGCTTGGCTTAACTTAATGCTGATGTGTGCTGGAATTGGTAGCCCCGGTACTTTGACGGAAGTATTTCGAGGATATAAAGGCGACACAAAAGCACCCCAATTAATTGACGATGAGGAAACTATTCAAGCTCCCCCGCTTCCCCCGCTCAAAGGTTCATTCTTCGGATTCGCGGGTGGTAAAGGTTTTCAGCGTCCGTTTGAGTTAGCAACGTTGCGATTGCGGAATATGGGAGAAGTGCTGAGTAACTGGAAAACCTATGTTCCTAATCCTGCTTATTTAACTCAAAGAGGTGCAACTTTTTTGTTTAACGATCGAGGGGAGTTACTTTACGAACATCGCGATCGAGCCATCCTTGGCTTTGCTGAAAATATGAGTAATCCACTGTCTTTTCTTACTGGTTTTGATATTGATAGAAAAGAATAAAGATTGCAGAGAAGTTTCATAAAATGTTTCTACAAAGGTTTGGTGGTAACGCACTTTAAATTTTAGAGATATCTACTATACCTAAAATTTAAAGTTTTCTGGATAGATGTCTTGATATTTAGGAATGCGAGTAGAATCGAAACCAATGGCTAATTGATTAATCGTTTCCATTTGTTTGTCAAGATAATAGATAAAGTCTTTTACGTCTTGATTTTGTCCTTTATTTATTATCTGAGTTCTACCAGTTGCCAAATAAGTTAGTATTTGTTGTTCTAAGGCTATGTATCGCAAGTACAAAGCTTTATTATCCGACACATTTTTTTCTTGTTTAAATACAGCCGGAAAAGTCCCAAATAGAATGCCTATGCTTGAAGAAACCAAAAACAGGTTAATTACATACGGATTAGCATCAGTTAACCCTTCTTTACTAATGAATATCAAACAAATGGCCGCAATGATTGCTGCACTAGATGTAATTGCGATCGATGTATAGTAACGAACGTAGAAATAAGTCATGATTTTGAAATGACTTTTAGCCCTTCGTTTGATTTCTTGTAACTGCTCGATAATTCTTTGTTTTTCATTCTCTGGTGCTTGAAAATGTTCTTTGTAAACTCGGATATTTTCTTTAAAAAAAGCATCGTTTTCATCAAAGTATGCACTATTTCGCAAGCCTTTTGACCATTCTTGTGCTATGGTTTCTCCCTGAATAATTAAAATTACAGCAATCACCCAAGTCAATAACAATAAAAATACTATGAGTAATCCATGTTTAACGATCGGTTTAGTTAACCAATTAGCCCCTTCCAGATAAAAGTTATTTTTAGCAACTATTCCTAATATTAAGATAACTAACAAAGTATTAAAAGTTAATAAAATATAAGTTATAAGTGACTTACTCAAATATGATTTGAACTTAAATGTTATATTATTTTTGTTAGCCATATCTTTTTTTTAGCTAGGTTAGATCGATAATAGAAAGGATTTCAGGCTTTGTGAGTTACAGATTAAAAACCCGGTTTCTTCAAAAAATCGGGTTTCTATCTCACGCGCCTGCAAAGCGCTGTAATAACATAATTTACTAGTGATTAAATAAATCAGCTTAATATCAGCCCAAATTACCTACCTTAAAAAATAAGTAGGTCAGCCACAATATTTATAACTAGCAAATTGCATTAATACAATTATTGCAATCGTTTGCTCATTTGCCAAGTTACTGCAACGAATTTTTATATTTTGCCAGCTTTTCGCTAAATTTACATAGTTTATTCATCTTTCTATCTTACCATTCCCATTTTTCTATTTATAAAAATGACTAACCTAACGATATATCTAAAACCATCATGATAATAAATCCCACCATTACACCGATAGTTCCTTCCCGTTCTTTTCCTCGTTGGTAAGCTTCCGGAATAATCTCATCGCAAATTACAAATAGCATTGCCCCAGCCGCAAAAGCCATTGCCCAAGGCAAAATCAATGTAGTTAAATTCACAACACTTAAACCGATTATCCCGCCAATTGGTTCTACCAATCCAGTTAATAAACTAGCCCATAACGCATAGCGAACTGAATACTTTTCTGCAATCAAAGAAACTGCTACCACCAATCCTTCTGGGATGTTTTGAAGACCGATTCCTAAAGCGGTTATCCAACCGTTACTGAGGTTATCATCGCCAAAACTAACTCCTACCGCGAGTCCTTCGGGAAAGTTGTGTAAGGTAATGGCGGCAATCAGCAGCCAAATGCGAGCTAAACTAGCCGGAGTGCTTCCCTCTTTACCTTTAATAAAATGTTCGTGGGGGAAAAATCGGTGAATCAGGGATAGTAACCATCCTCCCACAGCAACGCCGATCGCCATCACCATCGCCGCCCAAAGTTTACCATAGCCGAGTGCGATCGCAGCTTCCGTACCGGGTAAAATCAGGGAAAAGGCACTCGCAGCTAGCATCACCCCGCCGCCAAATCCCAACATGATCGAAATCCACCTTTCGTCGATCTTACGGAACAGCAGTATGGGTAATGCGCCAATAAATGTGGATAGTCCAGCTAACAGGCTACCACTTAAACCAGCAATAATAGAGGACATTATCTTTCCGCAAACTGTTTAAAAATGATTTGTTAGACAGTTACGCTTGGTGCGTTAATGTAGTGTAACGCACCCTACAAAAATTTTGTTTTCTCGCCTTAACGTACAGGAGGGCAAACTCCATTGATTCAGCAACCAGAATTGAAGGAAAACTCAGCAATGCAGCCACTCCAGCGAGTGCTGGGAAGTGTAAAAAGCTACCGTTGGACTGCATTGGGCGCGTTATTCAGTTTGTTACTTTTAACGGCTGCTTATGCAGTGACTCCTCAACTATTTCGGTGGGGAATTGATGAAGGGATTGCCAAACAAAACTTACAAGTTGTATTTTACAGCGCAGCATGGATGGTGGTAGCTGCGATCGCAAGGGGTTTGTTTAATTTTGGGCAAAGTTTTTGGGCGGAAGCTACCTCTCAGGGAGTAGCTTATGATTTACGAAATAAAATTTTCAGTAAAATTCAAAATCTCAGTTTCAGTTATCACGATCGATCTCAAACTTCTCAATTACTAACTCGCGTTACCAGCGATATCGACCAAATTCGATCGTTTCTCGGTACTAGTTTGATCCAAGTCATTACTGGTGTAGTAACGCTAATCGTTATCGCCATAATTTTGCTAATCATGAATTGGCAATTAGCGCTAATTAGCCTTACAGTCGTACCAATGGCAGGTTGGTTAATGGCGCGGTTTCTCCAAAAAAATAGTCGATTATTCGGAGAAGTTCAACAGCAATTGGGAGATCTGAATACTGTATTGCAAGAAAATTTGTTTGGCGTGCGAGTGGTAAAAGCGTTCGTGCGAGAGTCAGCAGAAAAAAGCCGCTACACCAAGATGAATGATGTTCTGCTCTCAACTAATATGAGAACCATTCGCGCCATCCATAACACATTTCCATTCATCTTTTTACTAAGTAATTTAGTGACGGTGGTGGTAATTGGTTATGGAGGAGCAGCCGTAATTGACGGCAACTTTTCGATCGGAGAATTGGTGGCATTTAACTCTTATATGTTGTTGCTGATTCAACCTGTTTTGTTAATTGGATTTGCTGCCCCGGCGATCGCGCAAGCTGCTGCTTCTGCCCAGCGAGTTTATGAAGTGGTAGATGCCCAAATAGAAATTAGCGATCGTCCTCATGCCATGCCATTTGAAACCTGTGGAGGAAGGATTACATTTGAAAATGTTTATTTCCGTTATCCAGGCTCGGACACAGAAGCTTTAAAAGGCATTTCTTTTGAAACGAAACCGAAAGAATTGATTGCGATTTTAGGGATGACAGGTTCTGGGAAAAGCACTATTATCAATCTGATTCCCCGCTTTTATGATGTTACTTCTGGCTCAGTTCGGATCGATGGGCGAGACGTGCGAGATTTTACGTTGAAAAGTTTGCGATCGCATATCGGTATCGTATTTCAAGAAACAACTTTGTTTTCTGGTACGATTCGCGAAAATATTGCTTATGCCAAAGCAAATGCAACTTTAGAAGAAGTAATCGAGGTAGCGGAAACCGCTCAAATTCACGATTTTGTCGATAGTTTGCCAGAAGGATACGACACAATTGTAGGAGAAAGAGGTGTTGGTTTATCCGGCGGACAAAAGCAACGAATTGCGATCGCACGCACGTTATTAACTGATTACAGTATCCTGATTTTAGATGACAGTACTTCTGCCGTAGACGCCAAAACTGCTGCTCAAATTCAAGAAGAATTGGATAACTTAATGCGTCAAAGAACCTGTACGTCTTTCGTAATTGCCCAAAGAATCAGTACGGTAAAAAGGGCCGATCGCATTTTGTTAATGGACAAAGGAAGATTGGTAGCCCAAGGAACTCATGAAGAATTGATGAAAACCAGTCCGCTTTACGGAGCTATTTTAGAATCTCAAGTAAAGCGATCGACATCGTTGAATTGAATTTCAACAGTTTTGAGCGATTGTTTAACTTTGTGACTCTAGGTTGCGATCGCTTGAGGATGAACAACTACAATTTCATTAATACTCCTGAAATCATCTGATTAAACGTTAGTAAGTGCGTTATGCCATACGTTAACATCACAGCAACCAATCGAGCATCATGTACCCGCTTACCCTGAAATTGGTAGGTTGTCACCAGATTGAACTAGTAAGGGAATATTTCTGGCGTTTCCTCAAGCAAGGGAAATTGACTTAGAATTTGCTCAATTTCAGTATGAGTTTGTTGAACACTCCATCCCAAGCCATTAACTTGTGCGGGACGAGTTGCCACAACCCAAAACTCAACAATGTTCTGGCTGGTAATATATAACCGATCGTTCCTACTAAGAAGTCGAGTAACAGATATATCTGCTAATGCTTGCGATGGTGAGGTAGGATCGCTACTCCTGAGTAAAATGTTAGTATCCAGTAGATAAGTTGCCATTAATCGTAGATATTCTCCCGCCGCAAGGCTTCGTCTGGCAGATTAACTCCACCTTTATGACTTTGTACCCACTGATGAAATCGTTCAGCCCGTTCTTCAGGTGTAGCAGTGGCCCAAAAGGGTTTCTCTGGGGGAACGGGGGAGAGGATTAAGCGATATTGCTTGGGAACGTTGTTGGGAATGCTTTCCACTTCTACTAAAAAGCGGGTGTTGGGCTGAATTGCCTCTAAAATCTCCGCAGGTAATTGTAAGGTACCTGATGCACTCACTTCAACAATCGAAGACATTGCGATCGCCTCCCAGGAATTAACAAGGTGTCTGTTTAGAGCTATTTTACTGATTCTTGAGTTGCCTTATCATGGCTATCCATAACAGAAAACATACTTATTGAGAAAATGCGATTGTCTCTATAGCGATCCTAAATGAATTGCGAACAACTAAACCCCACCCTAGCCCTCCCCTTGGTAAGGGGAGGGCTAGGGTGGGGTTGATTATTTAAATAGGATCGCTATAGTTATGCCTTCTAATAACAATTAAATTTTAATCAAACAATAAGCTATCACTGAATATAGTTTCAAGATAGCCTTTTCAGGCATAGGATAGGAAAATGCAAACGAAGGCGGAGGAAAAATATGAGAGGTGCCAGTCCGATCGTTCCATCAGAGCAAAAAGCCAATCAGCAACTTTCTACCTTACGGCGCTTTTTGCAATATCTCCGACCTTATCGCAAAGAAATTCCCCTTGCCATTACCTTAGTTGCGATCGGCGCAGCCACCCAATCTATTGGCCCATTCTTAATCGGTTGGTCGATCGATCACCTGATTAGACCGGGAAATCTGCCAGGATTACTATTAATGTTAGTTTTATTAACATTAATTTACGTTTTGGGTATTTTTGCAATTCGACAGCAAATTCTGCGCGTTGGCTGGATCATGCAGCGATTACTAGCCCAACTGCGCCAAGATATTTTTATTAAAATTCAAAGCCTTCCGGTCAGCTTTTTCGATCGCAGCGAAGCCGGGGATTTAATGAGCCGTTTGCTGAATGATGTCAATACAGTAAATCAGGCATTCGGACAAACGATCGCTCAAATGTTAGGCAACACTTTGAGCTTAGTTGGCATTATTATCGCCATGCTTTCCATCAACTTACAACTAGGTTTACTTAGCAATCTAGTCGTACCATTGATGATTTTTACCACAGGCTTATTTTCCCGTTGGGCAAGAGCTAAATTTCGCGTTACTAGAGAAACAATTGGCGAACTTTCTACCAAATTGGAAGAAGGAATTACCAGCGTGCGAGAGGCGCAAGCATTCAACCGCGTGCAACTCAACATTCAAGAATTCGACTTGTTAAACGCAGCCAATCGAGATGCGAACATTCAAGCCGTCGCAATTACTGCCGCATTTTTACCATCAATTGATTTTCTCAACACCTTAGCCACCGCCGCAGTATTAGCTTATGGTGGATATTTGGCAGTTACGGGGGCAGCTACCGTAGGAGTTGTGACATCTTTTTTAATTTACGTTCAACAATTCTTTCGCCCGATTCAAATTCTCAGCCAATTTTATACGCAAGCTCAATCTGCAATGGCAGGATTAGAGCGAATATTCTTTTTATTAGATGAACCATCACAACTCAACGATGCACCCGATGCCACTGAAATGCCTCCCATTCAAGGTGAGGTAAAATTTGAAAATGTTACTTTTGGCTACACGCCAAATCAACTCGTATTAAAAGGAGTAGATTTGCACGCGCAACCGGGGCAAATGATTGCTTTAGTAGGGCAAACCGGAGCGGGTAAAAGTACGATTATTAACTTGATTTTGCGATTTTATGATGTGTCTAGCGGTGCGGTGAAAATTGATGGTATTGATGTGCGTAGCGTAACGCAAGCAAGTTTGCGCCGTCAAATTGGCATTGTTTTACAAGATAATATTTTGTTTAGCGGAACTGTGGCTGAAAATATTGCTTTTGGCTGTCCTCAAGCCACCCAAGCTGATATTGAAAAAGCTGCACAATTAGCTAATGTACATGAATTTATCATCTCATTACCTCAAGGATACGCAACCCAATTAGGAGAAAGGGGAGCACCTTTGAGTCAAGGACAGCGACAATTAGTTAGTATTGCTCGTGCGGTGTTAATAAATCCTCGCATTCTGATTTTGGATGAGGCGACAAGCAGCATTGACACGCGCACGGAAGCACTGGTGCAAGATGCGATCGCGCGTTTACTCCAAAATCGTACCAGCTTCGTAATCGCCCACCGTCTCAGCACTGTCACGCAAGCCGATCGAGTTTTAGTTGTTCAGCAAGGAGAAATTGTCGAAAGCGGTACTCACGCCGAACTCATTGCACAACAAGGGATTTACGCTAACTTGTACGCCCTTCAATTGGGTGCCGATAGCGGTGTGTCCGGCTAAAGAATTATCATGAAAACAGCGGGGGAGCGGGGGAAAGATTTTTCTGACTCCTGAATTTAGAGTTCTTGCAAAAGTGCCAAATCTTGTTTTTTACCACAGATATCCACAGATAAACACAGATGAACACAGATAATCAAAAAACAATTCCTATGATTCCGTAATAAATACAAGCACTTGCACCAACAATATACACGAACCAAGTGAGAAAAAAGCCGATCGCACGAGCCGGTGAAGGGCCATAAGTGGTAATCAAGCCCCAAGCATGGGCAATTCGCGCCACCGTTAGCGTCACTCCTAAAAGCCACAATAACCAACTTGGTGAAGCCATCAATTCAAGTGCAAGGATGAACAATAAAGCTAATGGCACGTACTCGGTAAAATTGCCGTAAGCACGCACTTTTCGCTGTAAAACTCCATCATCGCTAGTTTTGGTTGCTACAGACTTTTGGGTAATATTTTCAACCAAAGCTGCCCATTGATTGGGATTTTCTAAATAATTTGGTTGGCTAGCAACATCTTCCTTAGATTCTCCGTGCCAAATCCTCGTTTTTGTCCTTTCCATCACTACGATGTAGGAAAGTGCAAAAGCGATCGAGCCGTTGATTCCGATAAAAAGTGTGGAAATTGGAATAGAAATTGAATTCATTGATCACTGATTCCGCAAATGTGCAAGATTTATTAGTTAAAAGAAAAAAGAATTTAGAAGCCCGAATTCAAAATACTTTTATCTCCTGAATTCTGACTCCTGAATTCTGAATTCTGACTCCTATTTTGCACTTTTCCCAACGCACACTTACCAATTCACTTGATAAGAGTGTCACTTATCTTTCCCCCTGCCAGAATATTAAAAGTGACAGCGCTTAAGTGAATTGGTAACTTACCCCGGCAACTCCAGCGCCGTTCGCTCCCAATTGGCTAAATTAGCAGCTGCTTCGTAAGTGCTTTGGAGAAAAGCTAGCAGCATTCCATCGGGATCTTCAGCTTGTCGCACTGCTTCGTAAGGTAAAATAAATTCTCGCATTTGAGAGCTATAAAAAGCTTCTTTTGGTTGAATGGCATAATCTGCAAATCCTGGCGGTTCTGGGTAAGCGTAGGCATAAAAAACCGGGTCTGTCACCGCTCCACCACCGGGCCAAAAGCCACAACTGCTTACTTCATGGGAATAAGCTTCTCGCGTTACCCAGTCTGCCATATTGGGAATGCCGCCGGGGTGTTCTGGGGCGGTTCGTCCTGAAAAGCGGGTAACGGCGAGATCGAAGCTACCCCAGAAAAAATGTACTGGGCTGCATTTACCAATAAACCGGGAGCGAAATTTTGTCATCACCCGGTCTACTTGCACCAAAATTATACTAAGGCGTCGGGCATATTCGCGATCGTATGCAGCGTGTTTGTTGTCTTGCTCGAATAAAATCGGTTCTGCAACTTCCTGCGGCTTTGTCCAAATCCGAACTTCAATGCCCAATTCCTTCAGTGCATTCATCACATCCTGATAAAAATCTGCTACGGAACGAGGTGCAAGGGGAATTGTCTTAGTTTGACCATTGCTGGTTTCTATTTGTAGCTGATCAGAAATAAAATCAAAGCGAATTTCAAAACTGGTATTTCCGTAAGGAATCGAAGAGGTAGTTAGTCCGCGTGGGGTTACATATAAGGTGGAATGCCACCAGTGATTAATGTTGGGAACCAGCGCTAGCCGTATTTTACCTACGATTTGAGTCCACATATGTATGGTTTCATAGGTATCTTGCCATGCGGCTACAGGCAAACTAGGCCAGTTAGTATCGTTGGAGATTCCACGAACAGAAGTTGCCATAGTAAAAACCTTTATCTCAATTGACTTTAAATTTTAAGTTGACCTCTGAATAAATACCTTTAAATTAAACAAAATTTGTTTACTCTCGCGAATAAATTTTGATTTGAAGTAAATTGGCGAGCGATATTTGTATAAAGTGGCCATTGCTATTATTAAGCTAGGAGTCATCACAACTCAAACCCTTAATTCTAGACTCTTCTTACCGAAAAATTGGGTTTAAAGCCCCGTCCTTCCAGGACGGCTTTTTATGGTATTTCCATTAATCTTATACCAGATATGGTAGTATAAGACAGGAGGTAAAACGATGCTAGTTTTTGAGTTCAAAGCTTATGGAAAGTCAGCGCAACTAGTCGCAGTAGATGATGCAATTCGGACTGCCAAATTCATCCGCAATAGCTGTATTCGGCTATGGATGGACGTTAAAGGCACGGGCAAAAACGACTTGCAGAAATATTGTGCTGTACTTGCGGCTAACTTCCCTTTTGCAAATGAACTTAATTCAATGGCTAGACAAGCTAGTGCCGAACGAGCATGGTCGTCTATCTGTCGATTTTATGAAAACTGCAAAAAGGGTATTCCTGGTAAGAAAGGTTTTCCCCAGTTCCAGAAAGATTGTCGCTCGGTTGAGTACAAAACATCAGGATGGAAACTGGCGGATAATCGAAAATCGATAACCTTCACCGACAAAAAAGGCATTGGACGATTAAAACTCAAAGGTACTCGTGATTTGCAATTCTACCAAATTAACCAGATTAAACGGGTGAGATTGGTAAAACGTGCTGACGGAGTATATGTGCAATTTTGCATTGATGCAGAACGTTCTGAAAACATAGAAGCAACTGGTAAGACAGTTGGTTTAGACGTTGGAGTTAAGGAATACTACACCGATTCCAACGGCGTTAGATTAGCGAATCCTAAGTTTTTGCGTAGTGGAGAAAAGGTTCTTAAACGCTCACAACGTCGAGTTTCCAGAAAAGTAAAAGGTTCAAAAAATAGAGGCAAGGCTAGGCAGATTTTAGGTAAACGCCACCTCAAAATAAGTAGGCAACGTAAAGACCATGCTGTGAAACTAGCAAGGTGCGTAGTTCAGTCTAACGACTTGATAGCCTATGAAGATTTGAGGATTAAAAATATGGTGAAAAATC